>NZ_JBFAKH010000046.1:0-60714 GCF_040655635.1 Streptomyces sp. NPDC050388 | reverse complement strand
GTGTTGGGCGGGTTCTTGTTGGCTCCGGGGGGCCCCCCCTTAACCGCCCCCCCCCTCTTGCGGCGGTTTATCCACGCCCCGCGCCCCCCCCCCCCCCCGGCCCCCCCCCGCCCGGGGACGTACTCGAGTGGCTTCAGCGCCTTCCGCGGGGGCGGCGCCCGCGTGCGGGTGCGGGCCGACGGCGCAACACGCCCGGAGCCGTGAACGGTTCGGCCGCGGCCGATCGGGACCTTCCGGACGGTGGCCCGGCCGGTGCGCCGGGATGCCGACCCGCGCGGAGAGCCCCCGCGCCGCCGCCCGCGGGACGGCCGTCACCGTCTACCCCGCGGGCGCCACGGCGGCCCGGCTGCCCGCGAAAAGACCTGGATGCGGACTCAACGTGCGGAAACGGTGACGGAGGGTGAGCATGTGCCTGCCGTCGAACCGCCCGCCGGAACGGCCTGCTCCGCCTCCCCGTCTGCGACGTCCCGGAGCGCTTCCGCTCGGATGTCGCGGATCGTGGCACAAGGGGGTCACGGAGCGTTGATGCCGTGTTGTGTCCTGGGCGTGACTCGTCACGGCCCGGAGTCGGCCGCCCGCTCCGGTACCTTGTGTGGGATGCGAGTGGTCGTGAGCGCGCACAGCGCGGGAGTCGCCTTCGGAGCGGCCCCGGAAATGTCAGCGTCTGCCACTGTTCGCCGTGCGACCGGGCCTCCCACCGCCGCCTGTTCGGCCGGCCGGGGTGGGCGTCGCACAGTATGCCGCACGAGTACTCCTTCGCGCTGGAATATGCCCGAAGCGCTTGTTGACGTGACTGTACGTCAACCATGCTGTCCCACAAGGGACTCACGTTCCGTGACCCCTGTCCCGGCCGTTGTTCTGGCCATGCAGAGAATGGCTACGATCGTGGCCCTCGTGAGGCGCGAGTCCAAGTGTCCGCCGGTTCGGATGGTGTGAGCGGTGCAGGTGCTTCAAGTGCAACTGGAGATCCGGCCCGACCCCGCTGAGGTGGGGCGGGCCCGGCAGTGGACCCGCTCACGCCTGGCCGGGTCGGGGATGGAGGTCGACGAGCCGCTGTCCGAGACGCTGATCCTTCTCGTCTCGGAGCTCGTCACCAACGCCGTCGTGCACACCGGCTGTCCGGCCGTGCTGAGGCTTTCCCTGAGGGGTGCGGCGGCGGGCGAGGCCACGGTCCGCCTGGAGGTGGCCGACCGGAGCAGCAGCGCGCCGGTGCCGCGCTGTGTGGGCGGCGAGGCGACCGGTGGGCGCGGGCTCGCCCTCGTCGACGGCCTGGCGGACCGCTGGGGGTGGAGTTCCGACGGCACCGGCAAGCGCATCTGGTGCGAACTGGACCGCGGCACGGCCGCGCGGGAGTCCGCCCCGGCCTGTGGCGGGGTCGCGTACGAGGCGGTGTAGGGCGCGGGGGAGTCGGCGGGTGGGCGCGCGGCCGTGCCGGCATACCGGTGCACGGATGCACGGGGGGACGGTCTCGCGGGCCAGGGTGTGAGCCGGTGCGCCGGGTGTGCTTCCGTGCGCGGCGACGAATAACCGGGCATATGGCGCAGAGGTGTCTGTAAGGCCTTGAATCGGCGTTGACGTGCCGTGACCGCTTGATCACTCTGTTCGTCAGCGATTCGCTGCGAGGGGACGGCGAGGGCTTCGGCGACGGGAGTCCTCGGCGAGTGTGGGTCGCGACTGCGGCGTCGGTTCCCTGTGGTCGAGGGGAACCCGGGGAGGGAGCGCCGGAGTCGGAAGGCGGTGCGGTGCCGCCGTGCTCGGGACCGAGCGGCGCCGTGCCGCCGTCGCCGTCGGGGGCGATCGCCGTCGTCGTTGTCGGTGCCGCGGCCGAATCAGGGTCCTGGGGCGGTGGAGCCCTGGAGTTCCGCAGGGCGGCGGCCGGTTCCTCCACAGGCTGTGGACAACTTTTCGGACCGGGGCGCGCCCTCGTCTCCGTCCCGGAACGTCCTCCGGTACGCGGACGGCGTCACCCCCAGCGCCGCCTGGAAGTGCTGCCGCAGTGACTGGGCGGTACCGAAACCGGCGTCACCGGCCACCCGGTCCATGGACAGGTCCGTGGACTCCAGCAGGTGCCGGGCCCGCTCCACCCGCTGCCGGGTGAGCCACTGCCCCGGACTGACGCCGGTCTCCGCACGGAAGCGGCGGGTGAAGGTGCGTACCGACATCGCCTCCTGGGCGGCCATGTCGCGCAGCTGGATCGGCTCGTGCAGCCGGCCCAGCGCCCAGGCGCGGGCGCCCGTCGTGGACGTCTGCCGCTGATCGGGCACCGGCCGCTCGACGTACTGCGCCTGCCCGCCGTCGCGGTGCGGCGGTACGACCGTGCGGCGGGCCACGTCGTTGGCCACGGCGACACCGTGGTCGCGCCGCACCATGTGCAGGCACAGGTCGATACCGGCCGCGACGCCGGCGGAGGTCAGGATGTCGCCGTCGTCGACGAACAGCACGTTCGGGTCGACGTCGACGCGGGGGAAGAGCCGCTGGAAGCGCTCGGCGTCCGCCCAGTGCGTGGTCGCGGGGCGGCCGTCGAGGAGGCCGGCGGCGGCGAGGACGTAGACGCCGGTGCAGATGGAGGCGAGCCGGGTGCCGGGGCGGACGCGGGCGAGGGCGGCGGCCAGTTCGCCGGTCAGTTCGCCCCGCTCGTACACCGGGCCGAGCTCGTAGGAGGCCGGGACGATCACCGTGTCGGCGGTGGCGAGGGCCTCCGGGCCGTGGACGACGTGGACGGCGAAGTCGGCGTCGGTCCGGACCGGTCCGGGCGGCCGGACGGAGCAGGTGACCACCTCGTACAGCGGCCGCCCCGCGGCGTCCCCGGGGCGGCCGAAGATGCGGTGCGGGATGCCCAACTCGAAGGGGAGCAGCCCGTCCAGGGCGAGGACGACGACACGATGGGGCCTGAAGGTGCCGGCGCCCGGGACGCTGGAGGTGGAGCCCGCCGAGTTCATGGCCCGATCCTAGCGAACGCTGTCCTTCGGGCCACTCGATGCGGCAGGCCGGTTTCCGGAAGCTCTATGGCGTGACCCAGACAAGCAGGACGGCCGACGCCGTGGAGCGTCCCGGCGACGGGCTGCGACAGCGCGCCCTTCGGTTCCGGTCCCCTCGCCCCCGCATCCACCGCGCGTGGTTCGTCGCCGCCGTCACGTTCGTGACGATCATCGGGGCCGCCGCCTTCCGCTCGGTGCCGGGACTGTTCATCGACCCGCTGAACGAGGAGTTCGGCTGGTCACGAGGGACCATCGGCGCCGCGGTCTCCGTCAACCTCGCGCTGTACGGGCTCACCGCCCCCTTCGCGGCGGCACTGATGGACCGCTACGGCATCCGGCGGGTCGTCGCGGTGGCGCTGACCGTGATCGCGCTCGGCTCCGGGCTGACGGTGTGGATGACGGCGGCGTGGCAACTCCTGCTGTGCTGGGGCCTGCTGGTGGGCCTGGGCTCCGGCTCCATGGCGCTGGCGTTCGCCGCGACCGTCACCGACCGCTGGTTCGCCGCACGCCGGGGTCTGGTCACGGGCATCCTCACCGCGGCGTCCGCGTCCGGACAGCTGATCTTCCTCCCCGTGCTGTCCTGGATCGTCGAGCGGCACGACTGGCGCCCGGCGGCCGTCACGGTGGCGCTCGCCGCACTCGCGGCCGTCCCCTTCGTCTGGCTGCTGCTGCACGACCACCCGGCCGACGTGGGCCACAAGCCGTACGGCGCAACGGAGTTCGTGCCCAAGCCCGCGCCCGTCCCCGGCGCCGCCCGGCGCGCGCTCAAGGTGCTGGCCTCGGCGGTGCGCACGGGCCCGTTCTGGCTGCTCGCGGGCACCTTCGCGATCTGCGGCGCCTCCACGAACGGCCTGATCCAGACCCACTTCGTGCCCGCGTCCCACGACCACGGCATGCCGATCACCGCCGCCGCCTCCCTGCTGGCCGTCATCGGTGTGTTCGACGTCGTCGGCACGGTGGCCTCCGGCTGGTTCACCGACCGCTTCGACGCGCGCCGCCTGCTCGCCGTCTATTACGCCCTGCGCGGCGTCTCCCTGCTCTTCCTGCCCATCCTCCTGGCCCCCACGGTCCAGCCCCCGATGGTCTTCTTCATCGTCTTCTACGGCCTCGACTGGGTCGCCACCGTCCCGCCCACCCTCGCGCTGTGCCGCGAGCACTACGGCGACGACAGCCCGATCGTCTTCGGCTGGGTCCTCGCCTCCCACCAGATCGGCGCCGCCCTCGTCGCCTTCCTCGGCGGTGCCGCACGGGACGTCTTCGGCTCGTACGACGTGGTCTGGTACGCCTCCGGCGCCCTGTGCGCGACAGCGGCCCTGATGGCCCTGGTCATCCGGCGCCGACCGGCGGCCGGTGCTGCGACCGTGCAGTCGGGGTAGCCGGAGTGGTCGCAGTGGTCGGGGCGCTGGACTGACGGGACGTCAGCAAAGGCCGGTGCGGACCCAGTTGATGATCGGAAGTCATCGGGGGAGCCGGGAGATTCCCGGTGCCCCGCGGCGGGTCACCGCCTTGGCTATCTTCTCCGCGTCGATGGCCAGCTCGCGGAGGTTGCCGCTGATGGGGTTGGTGAAGCCGGTGAAGTACAGGCCGGGGGCGCGGGGCGGGGTGCCGGCGCCGCGGGCCACCGGTCTGCCCCGGTCGTCGAGGACGCCGAGGTGGCCGACGAGACCCTCCAGGCCGCGGGCGTACCCGGTGGCCGCGATCACCGCGTCGGGGCCGACGCGGGTGCCGTCGGCGAGGGTGACCTCGCCGTCCTCGAACCCCGTCACGGCGGCCACGATCTCCACCCTGCCCCGCCGTACGGCGTCGACCAGTCCGACGTCCTGTACGGGGATGGCACCCTCCAGCACCCTGCTGTAGAGGCCCTTGTCGGGGCGCGGCAGGCCCTGGGCCGAGAGGTCGGGCAGCGCCACCCTGGCCTGCGCCCGGGACAGCCGGTCCACGAGCCCGACCGGCAGCCGGCGCACCAGGACGGCCGAGTGCTGGGCGGGCCAGCCCGCGGTCGAGCGGCGCACGATGTGCGGCACGGTACGGACCGACAGCCGCACCCGGGAGGCGCCGCCCTCCACCAGGTCGACGGCGATCTCCGCGCCCGTGTTGCCGATGCCCGCGACGAGGACGTCCCGGTCGACGAAGGGCTTCGCGTTGCGGTACTCGGACGCGTGCAGGAACTCGCCGGTGTAGGTCTCCCGGCCGGGCCAGTCGGGCAGGCGGGGCGTGTGGTTGAAGCCGGTGGCGATCACGACCGCGGCGCAGGTCAGCTCGCGGCCGCCGGTGGCGCGCAGCAGCCAGCCCGTGTCGTCGGCGGTGCGCTCGACGCGGGAGACCTCGACACCGGTGACGATCTCGAGGCGGTGGTGCTCGGCGTACTTCTCCAGGTACCGGACCATGTCGGCGCGGGCCACCCACCGCCCGAACCGGCGCGGTATCGGCAGACCGGGCAGCGCGGACAGGCGCCGCGTGGTGTGCAGGCGCAGCCGGTCGTAGTGGCGCCGCCAGGAAGCTCCCACGTGTTCGGACCGTTCCAGGACGACGGCCCGCACGCCCCGGGCGCGCAGCGAGTACGCGACGGCGAGGCCGCCGGGACCACCGCCGACGACGTAGACGGGGCGGTCTTCCCGAGGCGGTGCGGTGGGGTTCGGGGGCGTGGTGGAGTCGGCCATGAGCGCGAGCGTAATCACGCACCAGGTTGATGGGTATCGGTCAAGACCGGAATTGGTTGCGGATTGATCACGTCTGTAGGTACAGGGGGAGGTCGAGTGACGGAAATTCTCGTGTCCCGGCCGGCCGTGCAGGTTTGAATGACCCGTATGGCTGATACGCATGCGCACCCGCACTCCTTGCGGTCCCTCCCCGAACTCCACGGCCACGGCCTGCACCTGAGCCCCTGGGACCCGGCGTCCCGGTCCGACGCCGAGGTGTGGCTGCGCGGCACCACGGACCCGGAGTTCAACCGCTGGAACACCCCGCTCCGGCCGGTCACGGACGTCGCGGGCGCCCGGGAGGCGCTGCGCAGGAGGGCGCAGTGGACCGAGGACGGCACGACCGTGTCCTTCCGGATCGCCGACGCGGACACCGGTACGCCGCTGGGGCACATCGGTGTCAACGACGTCCGGCCGGTGCAGGGGCTGGGCATGGTCGGCTACTGGGTGCTGCCCGAGGCCCGCCGCCGGGGCGTGGCCACCCGGGCGCTGCTGCTCGCCGCGCGGTGGGCGTTCACCGAACTCGGCCTGCACCGGCTCGAACTGGACCACGCGGTCGAACACGAGGTGTCCTGCCGGATCGCCGAACGGTGCGGGTTCCTTGCCGAGGGGGTCCTGCGCGAGGCGATGTTCGCGGAGGGCAGCCACGACGCCTTCCGCGACTCCCACCTGCACGCCCGCCTCGCCACGGACCCGGAGCCGGCCCCACCGAAGGGCTGCTGAAGTCCCACGGAAGGCTCGTCGAAGGCCCCGCCGCGGACCTCACGGCCAGAGCAGTTCCCGCGTCCAGCCCTCCCCGGGCGGGCGGCGGTAGCGCAGCCGGGTGTGACGGCGGAGGGCGTCGCCCTGGAAGAACTCCACCTCGTCCGGGCGCAGGCGGTACAGGGTCCAGGAAGGAACCGGGGCGTCCGGCTCCCGCCGGGCCCGCTCCCAGGCGGTCTCCGAGGCTCGGGCCAGTTCCCCGGGCGAGCCGAGGACCTCGCTCTGACGGCCGGTGAGCGCGGCGGCCAGTGCCCCGGTGGAACGGGCGTGCAGGTCGGCCTGCGCCTCCTCGGCCGGGGCGGTGCCGACGGGCCCGCGGACCCGGACCTGGCGGCCCAGCGCCGACCAGTAGAAGGCCAGCGCGGCATACGGGCGGGCGGCGAGGTGACCGCCCTTGCGGCTGTGGGCGTGGGTCGCGAAGGACCAGCCGTCCGCGTCCGCGCCGTGCAGCGTCACGATCCGTACGTCGGGCAGCCCCTCGGCGTCCGCCGTGGCCAGCGACATGGTGTGCGGCTCGGGCTGACCGGCCGCCACCGCCTCGGCGAACCACCGGGTGAACAGCGGCAGCGGCTCGGCGGGGGTGGCGGCCCGGTCCAGTTCCGGCAGGTCGGTGACCTCCGGATCCCACACCCGCAGTGACTTCAGCAGCTCATGGAGATCGGTTCCCATGTCCCGAGTCTGCCCGGACGTGTCCGAGGCGGCAGTCCGGCAGCCGGGTCGACGGCGGGACCGGCGAGGTGTCGTGACATGCGACAGGCGGTGGCTCACCGGGGTGAACCACCGCCTGCCTGACAGGACGTGAAGTGCGAAAGGGATGATAGGGGAAGTGTCGTCGGCATCCGCCTACCTCGTCGGCTTCTTGCCGGTGACGCCCAGGTGGACCAGCAGGGCCAAGTTGGGTTTGAGTTCGGCCTGCTTCACGCCCCAGGAGGTGAAACCTTTCTGGTGCAGTGCGACCGCCGCGAGCATGGCGACCAGGGAACCGGCCACCGCGGCCGGGTTCACGTCCTTGTCGACCCGGCCCTTGGACCGCAACTCGGCGACGGCGTCCGTGAGGGAGCTGTTCACCGAGTTGAGGACCTTCATACGGATCTTGTAAAAGCGCTTGTCGCCCTCGGCGGCGCCGAGATCGACGACTCGCAGGATCGCGTCGTTCTTCCGCCAGAAGTCCAGAAAACCGTCGACAAGTTCCTGTGCCGTCTGCCAGCCCGCCTTGCCGACCCAGGAGCGGCCCTCCAGGAGCTCGCTCAACCCGGCGCTGTCGGCGGCCACTTGGTCGGCGATCTCGAGAACGGCGCCCTCGACGTCCGGGAAGTACTGGTAGAAGGTCGCGGGCGAAGTCCCCGCCCTGCGGGCGACATCGATGACTTTGACATCCCGGTAGGGGGAGGAGCTGAGCATCTCGCTGAGGCAGTCGAGCAGCTTCTGCCGGGTCGCCTGCCCACGCCGACCGGCCACGCGGCCGTCGACGGTACGCACTTGTCCTGTCATGACGTCAGCTTACCGACGGGTGATCGGAGCGCGATTCGGCCGACTGCAAATGGGGTGTGCGGGCTCTCGGCGCCTGGTGTGCCTGGTCTGCGCGGTGCGTACGGCACGGCTAGTTTGGCTGCATGGCCGAAAACGCCGAAAACGCTGGAAACGCTGGAAACAGAGCATCGGAGTACCCGGAGGGCACCCCTTGCTGGGTCGATGCGCAGCTTCCCGACGTGGAGGCGGGCAAGCGGTTCTACGGCGAACTCTTCGAGTGGACGTTCGAAGACCAGCCCGAGCAGCCCGAGTGGCCCGCCCCGGCCTCGCGGCCCGCGCCGTCGGGGCCGTCGGGCTCAGCGCAGGCTTCCCCGCCCCTGGGAACCGTGCGGGCGCTGCTCGACGGTGAGCCGGTGGCGTCCCTCGCGCACAAGACGGACGGCCGGCTCCCCACCGTCTGGACGGTGTCCTTCGCGACCCCGGACGTCGGCGCGCTGTGCCGACGGATCGTCGCGGCCGGCGGACAGCTCGTCTCGGCGCCGCGTCCGGTCGGCGAACTCGGCGTCACCGCACTCGTCACCGACCCCGAGGATGCCGTGTTCGCCCTGTGGCAGCCCGGTGACCGCCCCGGCTTCGGGCGTCGGCACGAGCGGGGGAGCTTCGCCTGGGCCGAGCTCTACACCCGGGACACCGAGGCGGCCGACGCCTTCTACGGCGGTCTCTTCCACGACGCCCTGTTCGGTGAGGGCGCCGAGCCCGACTTCGGCCGTGCCCCGGTCTCCGACGTCTTCCCGGCCGAGATGCCGCCCCACTTCCTCGTCCACTTCGCCGTCGAGGATCCCGAGGCCACCATGGCGGAGGTGACCCGGCTCGGCGGCCGCGTCCAGGTCCCGCCCTTCGACGCCTCCTACGGCACGGTGGCCGTGGTCACCGACGACCAGGGCGCGTCCTTCGCCCTCCTGGCCCGCCGACCCGGACGACCCGCTGACCCGCTGACCCGCTGACCGGTCGTCCCGGGGGTTCTCGGCCTCCCGTCCGCCCCGTTATTTTGCATATGAGACTAGACACCCCCTATGTCGTCGGGTTCGCAACCGGCGCCCCGGACAGGAACAATCGGGGGGCGTGCCGCCACGGGGCTGCGGTGGTGAGACGCTGCACTTCGGTCGCGTACAGGTGGTGGCGCGACTCGTACGGGGAGGTGGCAGGCAAGTGGTGGATCAGCTGACGCAGCACGATCCGCGGCGTATCGGGCCGTTCGAGGTGCTGGGACGGCTGGGGGCCGGCGGGATGGGGCTGGTCTATCTCGCGCGCTCGGCGTCCGGGCGGCGCGTGGCGATCAAGACCGTCCGGACCGAGCTGGCCGAGGACCAGCTGTTCCGCGTCCGCTTCACCCGCGAGGTGGAGGCGGCCCGCGCGGTCTCCGGGTTCTACACCGCGGCCGTGGTGGACGCCGATCCGCGGGCCGCCGTGCCGTGGCTGGCCACCGCGTACGTCCCCGCCCCCTCCCTCGAGGAGATAGTGAACGAGTGCGGGCCGATGCCGGCCCAGGCGGTGCGCTGGCTGGCGGCCGGGGTGGCGGAGGCGCTGCACTCCATCCACGGCGCCGGACTCGTCCACCGCGACCTCAAGCCGTCCAACGTCCTCGTCGTCGAGGACGGCCCCCGGGTGATCGACTTCGGTATCGCCTCCGGCGTGTCGAACACCCGTCTGACGATGACGAACGTCGCCGTCGGCACCCCCGCCTACATGTCCCCCGAGCAGGCCAAGGACTCCCGCAGCGTCACCGGCGCCAGCGACGTGTTCTCGCTCGGTTCCACCCTGGTCTTCGCGGCCACCGGGCACGCCCCGTTCCACGGGGCGAACCCGGTCGAGACGGTCTTCATGCTGCTGCGCGAGGGCCCGGACCTGGAGGGCCTCCCGGACGAACTGCGTCCGCTGATCGAGTCCTGCATGCAGATGGAGGCCCCGGCCCGGCCCAGCCCCGCCGACCTCCAGTCCCAGCTCGCCCCGCACCTGTTCGGCTCCGGCTCCGACGACAGCGGCACGGCCTCCGCGTGGCTGCCCGAGCGGGCGGTGAGCCTGATCGAGGGACGCCGGGGCGGCCGGCCGCCCGCCCGTCCCGCCCCCACGGGGGGCCGCAGCCTCAGCGCCGCCCGCCCCCCGGTCCCGCCCCCGCCCGCGCACGACCCCGTGATCCCGCCGCCGCACCCGCCCGTGCCGGTCGGCGCCCCCGACACCGGCCCGGTCCGGCTGGCCGGCGTCTCGGTGCCCATCGGCCCCGGCCCGCGCGTCGCCGACGTCCGCGCCGCCGCCGTCAAGGCGCCCCCGCCGGAGGCCGCCCTCGCCGCCTCCTGGTCCAAGCCCCGTCCCGGCGTCAACGGCGCCGACCCCGCCGTCCCCGCGATCGTGGCGCCGCCCGTGCCGCCCCTGCCGCCGGAGCAGCCGAGCGGCTGGCGGCCGTGGCGTTTCCGGATGTCCAACGACGTCTGGGGCACCCCCTCCGTCGCCGACGACCTCGTCTACGTCACCTCCTTCGAGGTGCACGCCCTCGACGTGGCCACCGGCCGCCGCCGGTTCAAGACCCGGGACGTCGCCTGGTCGATGGCGGTCGCCGACGGCCGCATCCACGCATCCGACGGCCCCACCCTGTTCGCCCTGGACGCCCGTGAGGGCGGCGATCTGTGGCGGCTTTCCACGGACGCCTGGGTGTACTCCCTCCAGGCCGACCACGGCACCGTCGTCACCGGCACCCGGGGCGGCGGCGTCCAGGCGTGGGAGGCCTCCACCGGCCGGAAGCTGTGGGAGGCCACCGGCTGCCAGACCGACTTCGAGACCCCGGAGGCCGGCCCCGCCGTCCACGAGGGAACGGTCTACGTCTGGCAGGACGCCCGCCTGCGCGCCCTGGACGCCCGCACGGGCGACGAGCGCTGGTCGTACCCCATCGGCGACGCGGCCTCCTGCGGCGGCGTCCCGGTCCGCCTCACCCACGCCCCCGACGGGTACGTGTACGTCTCCGCGGGCACCCGCGTCCTCGCCCTGGACGTCGCCGGCGGGCACGTCCGCTGGCACTTCGAGGCGCCGGCGGTCTTCCTCTCGCAGCCCACCTTCGTCTCCGGTCCGGCGGTCACCGGCGGAGGCGTCTACCTCGCCGACTACCTCGGCACGGTCTACGCCCTCGACGCCACCGACGGCCGCGACCGCTGGCGCATCGCCACCGAGGCCCGCGCCTCGATCGAACCGGTCCTGGTCGCCGCGGGCCACGTCCACGTCGGCAGCGGCAGGGGCCTCTACACACTGGACGCCGTCACCGGCACGCCCAAGTGGCGCTTCCAGGCCGGCGGCGACATCGTGGGCGCCCCCGCGGTCGCCGAGGGCCGCATCCACTTCGGCTCCACGGACCACCTGCTCTACACGCTGAAGGCCGACGACGGCCGCCTGAGATGGAAACTGGCGACCGGCGGTGAGATCACCGGCTCCCCGGTCGTCCGGGACGGCGTCGTCTACGCGTGCAGCAAGGACCGCTGCGTCTACGCCCTGGACGCGGAGAAGGGGACGGGCACGGCACGTACGACGTGACGGCGGGGCCCTGCCGCGGGGCCCGCCGACCCCGCCGCCCCGGCGGGTACGCGGCGGTCGCCCAGCAGTGACGTGCTCGTGACAGGGGGTGGCTAGCCTGCCGGGCATGCGGTCACGGGGGAACACTCTCAAGCTCACAGCGGTGGCGGCGCTGGTCGTCCTCACCCTCACCGGCTTCTCGACCGGACGCGGTCACGGCCGCGGCGGCGGGGACGACGGTGGCGGGTGCAGCAGTTCGTCGCAGAACCACGACTCGTCGTCGAGGTCCGGCGGAGGAAGCCACCGCGACTACGACGATGACGACTACGACGACGATTACTACTACGACGACCACGACGACGCCGACGCGGGTGGCGGCAGCACCGGCGGGAGCAGCGGGGGCTCGTCCCCGTCCCTCCGGGACGCGACCGTGGAACTGCTGAGCTGCGCCTCGAAGACGGTCCCGTACGCGACCGTCCGCGTCACCAACCCCAACGCCGTCGACGGCGTCTTCACCGTCACCGTCGCCTTCAGGGACAGGGCCGGGCGCACGGTCGCCTCCCCGGCGCAGCGGGTCTCCGTGGCCGCCGACGGTACGGCGACCGCGCGGGTGAAGGTCGCCGGCGACCCCGAACGTGCCGCCCGGGTTTCCACCTGCGCCCCCGACCGGTACGCCCCGGGCACCCGCTGACCCGCCCGGCCCCGCGCGAGCCCCGGGCGAGGCCGGCGGACGGGGCGTGCGCACACGGCTGGGCCGCGACGGCTCCCCCTCCGCGCCGTCGCGGCCCAGCTGTCTCCCCGTGCGGGTGCGGTCTACCGGGTCGGCTTGAACGGCTCCGACGTGGCGTGGATGTCCTTGGTCTCCAGGGGCTCGTCGGTGGCGTGGATGTCGCCCTGGGTGGTCGCTCCGCCGGCCTCTGCCTCAGGGGCCTTGGGGGCCTTCGGGTCCGCGCTCTTCGTGCCGAGCGGCTCCGAGGTGGCGTGGATGTCCTGCGGCTTGACGACCTGCTCGTCACTCATGATTCTTCGGTCTCCCCTGTGTGGTGTTCGTCGTCATGAGGCCCGCCCGGGCATTCCCCCGAGGACGACCGGACGGGCCTTTCAGCCGCTCGACCCGGGTGGGCCGGTACAGCGGCCTTCGGTGACGACCCGTCTGCCCCCCGACACGACGGATCGACTGACTCCACGATGGCGCCCGGCGATAAACGAATGATGAACGCCGGTGTCAGGAAGCCATGTCCGAGCCCCGGAGCAGGAGCTGCGCCACGGCCGTCCCGGCCACCACGACCGCCGCCCGGAACGGCCACCGACTCCGGTCCGCCGACGGTACCGCCGTACCCGCGACCGCGACGATCCCGCCCGCCGTCCCCAGCACCCACCCCGGCCTCCCCACCGCTCCGGGCGGCCCCGCGACGACCACCAGCACGGCCGCCGACATCACGCACGGAGCCAGCCACCGGCAGACCGGACGGCCCAGCCGGTGCGGCAGTCCGCGCACGCCGGTCGCCAGGTCGTCCTCGATGTCCGGAAGCACGTTCACCAGGTGCGCCCCCACACCCAGCAGCGCCCCCGCCGCCACCGCCCACCACGCGGGCCGGGACGACGACGGCAGACCGAGAACGACGAAGGCCGGCAGCGAGCCGAAGCCCACGGCGTAGGGCAGCGGCGAGAGCACCGTGTGCTTCCACCGCAGGTTGTAGGCCCAGCCCGCGGCCACGCCCGTGAGATGTGCCGCACCCGCCACGACGCCGCTCAGCAGCGACAGCGGTACGCACAACGCCAGGGCCGTCCCCGCCGCGGCGGCCGCCACCCGCGGCGGGAGCGTGCCGGCGGCGACCGGTTTGTCGCCCCGCCCGCAGTACGTGTCGCGCCGCGCGTCGACGGCGTCGTTGCACCAGCCCACCGAGAGCTGACCGGCCAGCACCGCCGCACCCATCGCCGCCGCTCCCGCCGGCCCGTGGCCCGCCGCCACGGCCAGAGCGGTCACGAACACCGTCACGGCGACCGTCGGCTCCGGATGACAGGAACGCAGCAACACCGGGACCCGGCGCGTCGAGCGTCGGAGGGCCCCGGACGGGTGGAGAGACACATGCGCAAGGTAATCAGGCAGCCGATGCGGGGGAGGCATGACCGACATGCGTGTCCCCCTGATCGCCGACCATGCCCCCTCCCCGACCACCTCGACCTCCCCGACCGCCGTCCCGCGCCGGACGGCCGCGGCAGCCGCGCCGGACGTGCCGGCCGTGCCGTCTGTGATCGCCGCCGTCCACACCGCGCTGCCGCCGCACCGGTACGCCCAGGCCGACCTGACCGAGCCGATCGGCGACCTGTGCCTGTCCCCGGGCGCGGACCGCACCGTACTGCGCCGCCTGCACGCGTCCGCGGGCGTACGCACCCGGCACCTCGCCCTGCCGATCGAGCGGTACGCCGGTCTGAGGGACTTCGGGCTGCGCAACGACACCTGGCTGGCGGTCGGCCTCGAACTGGGCGAGGAAGCCCTCACCGGCGCACTGAAGCAGGCGGGGCTCGCACCGGCCGACGTCGACCTGCTGGTGTGCGCCTCCATCACCGGCGTCGCCGCCCCCTCGCTCGACGCCCGACTGGCGGGGCGCGTGGGGCTGCGGCCCGACGTCAAGCGGCTTCCGGTCTTCGGTCTGGGCTGTGTGGCGGGCGCCGCCGGCCTCGCGAGGGTGCACGACCACCTGCTCGGTCACCCCGACGACACCGCGGTGCTGCTCACCGTCGAACTGTGCTCGCTGACGCTCCAGCACCGGGACGACCGCCGCGCCAACCTGGTCGCCGGCGCCTTGTTCGGCGACGGCGCGGCGGCACTCGTCGCACGCGGCGCGGGCGCTGCCGACGGGCGGGGGAGCGAGGGCGGGAGGAACGACGGTGACCCGGACGCGGCCGGCCCCGCCCCCTCGGTGGTCGCCACACGCAGCCACCTCTACCCGGACACCGCACCGCTCCTCGGGTGGGACATCGGAGCCGGCGGCTTCCGCGTCGTGATCGACGCCGGGGTGCCCGGCGTCGTCCGCGACCACCTCGGCCGGCACGTGCGCGCCTTCCTCGCGGAACACGGCCTCACCACCGACGACATCGGGACCTGGGTGTGCCACCCGGGAGGCCCCAAGGTCCTCTCCGCCGTCACCGACGCCCTCGGCCTGCCCGGCGACGCCCTGGAGTCCGCGTGGCGCTCCCTCGCGACGGCGGGGAACATGTCCTCGGTCTCGGTCCTGCACATCCTGCAGGGCATCCGGGAAGCCCGCGGCCCCGAACCCGGCACCTGGGGCCTGCTCCTGGCGATGGGCCCGGGCTTCTGCTCCGAACTCGTCCTGCTGCGCTGGTGAGCGCCCCCGTGCAGTGGTGGTACGTCCTCCTGGTCCTCGCCGTCGCCGCCGAGCGCGTCGCCGAACTCGTCGTCGCCCGGCGCAACGCGGCCTGGACCCTCGCCCGCGCCGGTGTGGAGCACGGCCGGGGCCACTACCCCGTCATGGTCGCCCTGCACACGGGCCTGCTCGCGTGCTGCCTGCTCGAACCCGTGCTCCTCGCCGGCCGGCCGTTCCTGCCCGCTCTCGGCCTGCCCATGCTGGCGCTCGCCGTACTGGCCCAGGCCCTGCGCTGGTGGTGCGTCACCACCCTCGGCCCGTACTGGAACACCCGCGTCATCGTCGTCCCCGGAGCACGCCTGGTCGGGGCGGGCCCCTACCGTCTCCTGCGCCACCCCAACTACGTCGCGGTCGTCGTGGAGATCGTCGCGCTGCCCCTGGTGCACTCCGCATGGCTGACCGCGACGGCGTTCACCCTCGCCAACGCGATGCTGCTCACGGTCCGGATCCGCTGCGAGAACACGGCCCTCACCCGGGCGGTCCCCGCGTGAACGGCACCCACGACCTGCTGATCGTCGGAGGCGGACCCGCCGGCCTCGCCACCGCCCTGCACGCCGCGCGCGCCGGGCTCGACGCCGTCGTCGCCGAGCCCCGCCGGGCCCCGGTCGACAAGGCGTGCGGCGAGGGCCTGATGCCCGGTGCCGTCCGCGCGCTCGCCGCCCTCGGCCTGGACGTCCCCGGCCACCCCATCACCGGCGTCCGTTACGTCCAGGGCCCCCGCCGGGTCCAGGCCGCCTTCCGGTGCGGCCTCGGCCTCGGCGCCCGCCGCACCGGCCTGCACAGCGCCCTGCACCGGGCCGTCCTGGACGCGGGAGTGCCCGTACTGCCCCTGAAGGTGGGGGAGGTGCGGCAGGACACCACGGGCGTGACCGTCCCCGGCACCGGCCTGCGCGCCCGCTGGCTGATCGCCGCCGACGGTCTGCACTCACCCGTCCGCCGCTCCCTCGACCTGGACGTGCGGACCACGGGGACCCCCCGTTACGGCCTGCGCCGCCACTACGCGGTGCCCCCCTGGTCCCCCTACGTCGAAGTCCACTGGGGTCCCCACGCGGAGGCCTACGTCACCCCGCTCGGCCCCGACCTCGTGGGCGTCGCCCTCCTGACCACCCGGCGGGCCCCCTTCACCACCCACCTGCGGACGTTCCCCGAACTCGCCGCCCGTCTTCCCGCGCAAGCGGCCGTCACCGCGGTGCGCGGCGCCGGTCCACTGAGCCAACGAGCCCGTACCCGCGTCCACGGCCGGGTCCTCCTGGTCGGTGACGCCGCCGGCTACATCGACGCGCTGACCGGTGAGGGCATCACCCACGCCCTCACCGGCGCCGAGGCCCTGGTCGCCAACGTACGCCGGGGCACCCCGGGCCACTACGAGACCGACTGGAGACGAGCCACCCGCCGCCACCGCATCCTGACCCACCTCCTGGTCAGAGCCCGCCAACACCCCGCCCTCGCCCACCACATCACCCCCGCGGCCAGCCGCCTGCCCCACCTCTTCGCCGCAGCGGTGAACGCCCTGGCGTGAGCCCGGTCGCCGGAGCGGCAGGTGTCACACGGTCCGCGGGCGTCACCCGCCACGGCTGCGGGAGCACTGCAGGGCGAACAGGACGGTGGCCGCCTCCGTCGGCCTGGTGGGGTGGAGGCCGGTCAGCTCGGTGAACCGGCTCAGCCGGTTGAGCACCGTGTTGCGGTGGCAGTACAGGTCGCGGGTGACCGCCGCGACCGTCCCGGACTCGCAGTAGGCGACCACGGTGTCCAGCAGGCGCCCGCGCTCGTGCGGGGACAGCCGGTCCAGACCGGACAGCACCGAGTCGGCCAGCATCCCCGCGATCGGGCCCAGCCGTGCCGCGGCCACGGGCATCCATGCGTCGACCAGGGTCACCGGGCCGCCTCGCGCCGTGTCGCCGCCGTCCATCGTCATGGCGATCGCCTCGGTCACCCGCACCGCGTCGGGGACGCGGGCCAGTCCGCGCGCCACCGGGCCGACCGCGCACGCCACACCGTCCAGCCAGGCGGACGGGAGCGCGTCCGCTCCCTGCGGAAGCCTGGCCACGAGCACCAGCATGCCGTTGTGCTGCTGCAGGTGGGGGGAGTGACCCGTCAGCCGTGCCGTGACGGCCCGGCGCAGTTCCTCCTGCGACTCCGGCGGAGCCACCGCCACGGCGAAGTCCGACTGCGCGTTCACCTGGAGGAGGGTGGCCGCCTGGGCGACGAGTTGCTGGTCGCGGCCGTCCGAGGACAGCAGTCTGCCCATGAGCGCGGTCCGCTCCCGCTCCTGCTCGCGGGCCAGTACCGCGACCTGGTCCAGGTAGGCGGCGTGCACGTGCACGGTGTGGAACTCCACTGCCTCCCACACCCGCACCGCCCCGCGCGTCAGCTGCGGCAGGTCCTCCGGACGGGTGCGTTCCAGGAACGCGGTCCACAGCACGCGGAAGTCCATGCGCACCGCCTGCAGCAGCCGCTCCAGCGGCACGCCCTGGTGGGCGCGGCGGCGGCCCAGCCGCTCCGGAACCTCGCGCAGGTCCTCGGGCACCGGCAGGCCGCCGATCAGGCGCAGCAGCAGTTCGAAAGAGGCGCGGGCGGTGTCACGCAGGTCCTCGGGCGTGACCACGCCCTGGTAGTCGTCGAACGCGGAGACCTCCGGGACGTAGTGCTCGACCAGGTCGTCCAGGTCGTCCAGACAGTCGCGCACCAGCGTGCGCAGTTCGGGGGAGACCGACGCGCCGCCGTCGCCGGCGGGTCGGGCGGTGAGGGTGTGGGCGGGGCCGTCGATGTCCGGCGCATTGTGCATATGCCCATTATCACCGCTCCAGCACGGAGCGTTTCGGCATTGTTCATGCCCTCCTCACAGGGCATTGTGCTGTGCACGCCCCACCACGCGGCCAACGGGCCCGCACCATCTCGAGGGGAACACCCATGCATCTGACTCCACGCGAGCAGGAACGGCTGACGCTGTTCTCGGCCGCCGAACTCGCCCGGCGGCGGCTGGCCCGCGGCGCCCGGCTCGGTGCGACGGAGGCCGTCGCCCTGGTGTGCGACGAGATCCTGGAGATGGCCTGGGACGGGGTGCCGCTGGAGAACGTGGTCGAGCAGGCCCGGGACGTCGTCCCGCGCGAGCACCTGCTGCCGGGAGTCGCCGGGGCCGTGCCCGGCATCCAGGTGGAGGCGCTCTTCCCGCACGGCTCCACGCTGGTCCACGTCGCCGAGCCCTTCGGGCCGGCCGGGCCGACCGACCCCGGCGCCGTACTGGCCGCCGAGGGCGAGACGGACCTGGCTCCCGGTCGGCCGCGCAGGGAACTGGAGATCACCAACCGGGGCGCCCGCGCGGTGTGGCTCTCCTCCCACTTCCCCCTGGAGGAGGCCAACACCGCCCTGGAGTTCGACCGCGAGGCCGCCCGCGGCCACCGGCTGGACGTCCCGGCCGGCTCCTCCGAGCGGTTCGAGCCCGGTGCGACCCGCACCGTCACCGTCGTGGCACGAGGAGGAGACCGATGAACCGGATGTCCCGGCGCGCGTACGCGTCCGTGTACGGCCCGACCACCGGCGACCGGATCCGGCTGGCCGACACCGACCTGTGGGTACGGGTCGACGCCGACGACACCGAGCCCGGCGAGGAGATGCTCGGCGGCTGCGGCAAGACCACCCGCGACGGCCTGCTCGTGACCGGCCGCGCCCCGCGGGACAGCGCCCTGGACATGGTGATCCTCGGCGTGGTCGTCCTGGACCCGATGCTCGGCGTCCGCAAGACCAACATCGGCATCAAGGACGGCCGGATCGTCGGCGTCGGACGGGCCGGCAACCCGGAGAACAACGACGGCGTCGAACTCGTCGTCGACTCCCACACCGCGATGATCAACGGCCAGGGACTCCTCGCCACGGCCGGGGTCGTGGACTCCCACGTCCACCTCTCCAGCCCCGAGGTGGTGCCCGCGGCGCTCTCCGCCGGCGTCACCACCATGGTCGGCATGGGCATCGGCGGCGTGTGGGACGTCGGAGCCAACCCCGCGTACAACCTGCACAGTCTCATCGAGGGCTGGCGCGACGCCCCGGTCAACGTGGCGTTCCTCGCCCGCGGTTCCTCCTCCTCGCAGGAGCTGCTGGAGCGTGCGGTCCTCGCCGGCTCCGGCGGCTTCAAGATCCACGAGGACTGGGGGGCCACGCCCCGCATCGTCGACACCTGCCTGGGCGTCGCGGAGGACGCCGACCTGCCGGTCGCCCTGCACACCGACACCCTCAACGAGTCCGGATATCTGGCCGACACCCTCTCGGCGACCCGCGGACGCACCGTGCACGCCTACCACGTCGAGGGCGGCGGCGGTCACCCCGACCTGCTGGAGATCGTCTCCCAGCCGCACGTGCTGACCTCCTCCACCACCCCGACGCTGCCGCTGACCCCGGCCACCGTCGCCGAACTGCTGCCCATGACGATGACCGTCCACGGCGGACACCACGGGGTGGAGAGCGACGTGTCCATCGCGGCGAGCCGGGTGCGCGAGCACGCCATCGCCGCCGAGAACGCCCTGCACGACCTCGGCGCGATCAGCATCGTCAACTCCGACTCCATGGGCATGGGCCGCATCGCCGAGACCGCGCGCCGCACCTGGCAGCTCGCCCACGTCCAGGCCCACCTGGCCGGTCAGACCGGTCCGGACTTCGTCAACAACGAACGGGTACTGCGCTACCTGGCCAAGATCACGCTGAACCCCGCGATCGCCCACGGCATGGCCGCGGACGTCGGCTCCCTGCGGCCCGGCGGCATCGCCGACGTCGTGCTGTGGCGTCCCGCCACCTTCGGCGCGCAGCCCGAGCTGGTGCTCAAGTCCGGCTTCGTCGCCTGGGGGCTGACGGGCTCGGGCTCCGGCTCGACCCGGCTCACCCAGCCGCGCGTGATGAAACCGTACTTCGGCGGTCTGGGCGGAGCCCCGCGCCGGCTGTCCACGGTCTTCGTCTCCCAGGCCTGCCTCGACGACCGAGCCGCCGCCGACGCCCTCCCCGCGGGGGTGCGTTACACCGCCCTGCGCGACAGCCGTGGCCTGACCCGCGGCGACATGGTCGGCAACACCGCCGTACCGACGGTGCGGGTACCCACCACACCCGACGCGGTCCTCGTCGACGGCCGCCCGATCGACATCCACCACGCCGCCGACCTGCCACTGACCCGCCTGCAGAACCTGGCCTGAACCGGCCCCGCCCCGGGCACCCCCACACCACCCGAAAGCCGCTCCATGCTCGATCTCAAACTGCGCAACGCCCGCATCCGCACGGTGGACGACCACCACCCCCGCGCCCGCACCCTCGGTGTCCTGGCGGGGCGGATCGTCGGCCTCGACGAGACGGTCGAGGACCTGCCCGCACGCACCGTGCTCGACTGCGGCGGCGCGGTCGTCGTCCCCGGATTCGGCGACGCCCACAACCACATGGCCTGGTTCGGCCAGTCCCTCGGCGAACTCGACCTGAGCACGGCCACCACGCTGTCCCAGGTCTACGACGCCGTCGCCCGCCGCGCGGCCGCCCTGCCGGCCGACGCCTGGATCGTGGGCGCCGGGTACGACGACACGGTCATGGGCGGGCACCCGCACCGCACGGAGCTGGACCGGGCGGCCGGCGGTCGGCCGGTGTGGCTCAAGCACCGCTCCGGGCACATGTGCGTGGCCGGCAGCGAGGTGCTGCGGCGGGCCGGCGTCCTCGACGGCACCGCCGACGCCCCGGAGGGCGGGGTCGTGGTGCGCGACGGCGACGGCGCCCCCACCGGCCTGCTCCAGGAGCGGGCCCAGGCGCTGGTCACCGACCTGGTCATGCCCTACCCGGTGGCCGAACTGGCCGACGCCCTCGGCCGTGCGAGCGAGGTCTACGCCGCGGAGGGCCTGACCCACGTGGTGGAGGCCGGGATCGGGCTCGGCCTCATCGGCCGCAGTCCCGTCGAGGCCGCCGCCTACCAGCTGGCCCGCGAACGCGGCACCCTGCGCACCCGGGTCGAGCTCATGGTCGCCGCCGACAACCTGCACGCCCTGCGCGCGCACGCCGACGACGGCATCACCACCGGCATCGACCTGGGCCTGCGCACCGGCTTCGGCGACGACCGGCTGCGCTTGGGCCCGATGAAGATCTGGCTGGACGGCTCGCTGATCGGCCGCACGGCCGCGGTCTCCGAGCCGTTCTGCGGGCACGACCACACGAGCGGCGTCTACCAGAACAGTCCGCAGGAGATGCACCGGCTCGTCGTCGACGCCCACCGGTCCGGCTGGCGGGTGGCAGCCCACGCCATCGGCGACAGTGCCGTCGACCTGGCCCTCGACGCCTTCGCCGAGGCGCAGCGCGTGCTGCCCCGCCCGGATGTGCGACACCGCATCGAGCACTCCGCGGTGGTCCGCCCCGACCAGCTCGACCGCTACGTGGAGCTGGGCGTGGTCCCGGTGCCGCAGGCGCGCTTCCTGTATGACGTGGGCGACAGCATGGCCGAGGGACTCGGTCCGGACCGTACCCTCTGGATGTACCGGCACCGTTCCTTCCTCGACCGGGGGGTCCGGGTGCCGGGCAGCTCCGACCGGCCGGTCGCCCCGGGAGCGCCCCTCCTCGGGATGCAGTCCATGGTCGAGCGCCTCAGCCGGGCGGGCACCGTGCTCGCCCCGGACGAGCGGGTGAGCGCGGAGCAGGCCCTCCGGGCCTACACCATCGATGCGGCATGGGCCAGCCACGACGAGAGCCGTCGCGGCAGCATCACCCCCGGCAAATATGCCGATTTCGTCATACTTTCCGATGATCCTGTCGCCGTCGACGGCCATCGGATGGGCGCCATCGACGTCCTCGCCACCTTCGTGGCCGGGGAGTGCGTCCACGGCGCCGACGCAGTCGGGAACCTCGCGGCAGCGAACGGTCCCCTCCCCACGGCCGGAACCCCCCGGCCGGACGCAAGGAGTCACGCATGAGCACAGTCGGACAGGTCGCCCCAGGGGCTCCGCCGGGCACGTCGACCGATACGAAGGCCAAGGACGCCGGACGGGTCGCCTTCGCGTCCTTCGTCGGCACGGCACTGGAGTGGTACGACTACTTCCTCTTCGGTACCGCCTCCGCCATCGTCTTCAACCGGCTGTACTTCACCACGCTCAACCCCACGGCGGCCACGCTGGCGGCCTTCGCGACGTTCGGCGTCGGATTCGCCGCCCGGCCGATCGGCGCCCTCGTCTTCGGATGGCTGGGCGACCGCATGGGCAGGAAGCCGGCTCTGCTGATCACCGTGGTGATGATCGGCATAGCCACCGGCCTGATCGGTCTGCTGCCGGGTTACGCCACCATCGGCATCGCCGCGCCGCTGCTGCTGGTGCTCCTGCGCCTGGTCCAGGGCATCGCCGTCGGCGGTGAGTGGGGCGGCGCCATCACCCTGGCCGTGGAACACGCGCCGCCGAACAAGCGCGGCTGGTACGCCGCACTCCCGCAGGTCGGCTCCCCCGTGGGCACCCTGCTCTCCTCCGGCGCCTTCGCCCTGGTGCTCCTCCTGCCGTCCGAGTCCTTCGACTCCTGGGGCTGGCGCCTGCCGTTCCTGATGGCCTTCCCCCTGATGGGCATCGCCGTCTACATCCGCCGCAAGGTGGAGGAGTCGCCGCTCTTCGACGAGATGCTGGAGCAGAACGAGCAGGCCAAGGTGCCGGCGCTCGACATCTTCCGCCAGGCCTGGGGCCGGCTGCTGGTCGCGATGGCCTCGGCGACCCTGGGAGTCGGCGGGTTCTACATGCTGACCACGTTCATGATCAGTTACGGGGCCGACACCCTGGGAATGCCGCGCTCCCTCATGGTCAACGGCACGCTGGTGGCGGCGGTCGTCCAGATCGCGGTGATCATCGTCGTGGGACGCATGGCGGACCGCCTCGGTCCCGGCCGGGTCACGCTGTGGGGCGGCCTGCTCAGCGCAGCCTTCGCCTTCCCGCTCTTCTGGCTGGTCGAGACCGAGAACCCGGTCGTGGTCGTGCTGGCCATGGCGGTCGGCATCGGCGTGCTCTCCGTCGCGTACGCCGTGTCCGGGGCGCTGCTCGCCGAACTGTTCCCGGCCCGGCTGCGTTACACCGGCGTGGCCCTCTCCTACAACCTGGCCGGCGCCCTCACCGGCTTCCTCCCCTTCCTGGCGACCGCCCTGCTGGCCGGCGGCGGCGGGGCCTCCTGGCCGGCGGCGCTGCTGCTGATGGCCCTGTCCCTGGTCACCGCCCTCGGTGGACTCCTGGGCGGCCGGATGCGGGTGGAGGACGACGCCGTCACCGCCTGATCCCGACCGGCCCGCGTCCGGGCACCGCCCCGTACGGTGCCACCGACGCGAGCCAACCCCTCCGTGCGGCCCGCTGCCCCTCGTGCAGCGGGCCGCACCGCCGTTCCGGCCCGGCCCGGCAGGCACGCATCGGCAGGCACGTACAAGGAGCACTCGGCGAAGCCCCACCACACGGGGGCGGGCGGCAACCGCTCCGTCACCGGCGGCCCGCGCCGCGCGGCGCCGTCACCCGTGGCCGGCGAACGCTCAGGCGGCCTCGACGGGAGCCAGCAGCGCGCGTACCGCCGTGGCCTCCGGTGAGCCCAGCGCCTCGTAGATGCGCATGGCCTCCTCCCAGCAGACGCGGGCGCGGCCCGTGTGGCCGACGCCGGTGAGGGCGTGACCCAGCACCGTCAGGACGTTGCCGCGCCGCCATTGCCCGCCGATGCCGCGCAGCACCGTCAGCGCCATCTCCGCGTTCGCCGCGGCCGGGGCGTAGCGCCGCCCCGCGATGTCGACCTCCGCCAGGCGGAAGAGGGTCATGCCCTCCCACAGCCGTTGCCGGCTGTCCCGGAAGACCTCCAGCGCCTCGAGGAGCCGGTCGGCCGCGTCGACCAGGCGGTGGCTCTGGGTGAGGGCCATGCCCAGCGCGTACCGGCCGTTCGCACCGCGCATGGAGTTGCCCATGGCGTCGTAGATCTCCATGCCCTGCTGCGCGAGTGCCACGGCGCTGTCCGTGCTGCCGGCGGCCAGCCGGATCCGCGAGAGGTTGCAGAGCGCGCTGGCCTCACCGGGGCGGTCGCCCAGCGTCCGGAAGTGCGTGAGGGCGTGGGAGAGGTGCTCCTCGCCGGCCGCGGTACGGCCCTGGTAGAGCGCGATCACGCCGCGGGCGTTGTGCGCCCAGCACACGGGCAGCAGGTCGTCGGCCCGCCGGGCGAGGCGGACGACCTGCTCGGCCTCCTCGTCGGCCAGGTCGAACCGGCCGCCGTCGAGGTGCGCGTGCGCCAGGGTCATCAGCGCCCGGGCCTCCACCTGCGCGACGCCGACCTTCCGGGCCGCCTCCAGCAGGGTCCGCGCCGTGAACTCGTACTCCTTGGAGTTGGCCCCCGACTCCGACAGGTCGAGCGCCGCCCACAGCAGGTCGATGCTCCGGCGCAGGGTGTCCGGCCGGTCGGCGCACTGCCGGGCGAAGGACAGCAGGCAGTTCGCCTCCGTGTAGAGCCAGTCCCGCGCCGGCCCCCGGTCGGGGAAGCGCAGCCCGGGATGGTCGGTGGCGGCCAGGTGGTCCACCAGCCGGTCCCCGGGCCGCTCGATCGCGTACACGCCCGCCGCCGTCGCCAGGTAGAAGTCCAGGAGACGGGAGAGGGCGGCGGCGCGCTCACCCGGCGGGTGCTCGTCGCGTTCGGCGCACGCGCGCGCGTAGAGGCGGACCAGGTCGTGCAGCCGGTAGCGGCCGGGCGCCGCGGACTCCAGCAGGGAGGTGTCCACCAGGGACTCCAGGAGGTCCTCCGTGTCGTCCGCCGGGAGGTCGAGGACCGCCGCCGCTGCCGCCAGGGAGATGTCCGGGCCGTCGGCCAGGCCGAGGAGGCGGAAGGCACGGGCCTGGGCCGGCTCCAGCTGGCCGTAACCGAGTTCGAAGGTGGCCTTCACGGCGAGGTCGCCGGCCTGCAGCTCGTCCAGGCGGCGGCGTTCGTCGGCGAGTTTGGCCGCCAGCACCGAGACGGTCCAGGTGCGGCGTGCCGCCAGCCGGGAGGCCGCTATCCGGATGGCCAGCGGGAGGAAACCGCAGGCCGCCACGACGTCCAGCGCGGCCTCGCGCTCCGACGCCACCCGTTCCTCGCCGACGATCTTCGTGAACAGGGCCAGTGCCTCGTCCGGGGACATCACGTCCAGGTCGACCAGGTGGGCGCCGGCCAGGTCCACCATCCGCACCCGGGACGTCACCAGGGCCGCGCAGCCCTCCGTGCCCGGCAGGAGGGGGCGCACCTGGGCGGCGTCCCGCGCGTTGTCCAGCAGCACCAGCACTCTGCGGCCGTCCAGGACGGACCGGTACAGCGCCGCCCGTTCCTCCAGCGAGTCGGGGATGGCGGAGTCGGCGGTGCCGAGGGCGCGCAGGAAGGCACCGAGCACCGTCTCGGGCTCGGCCGCCCGCTGCCCCGCGCCCTGCAGGTCGACGTACAGCTGGCCGTCGGGGAAGCCGGCCCGTGCCTGGTGGGCCACGTGCACCGCGAGGGTCGTCTTGCCGACGCCGCCTATCCCGGCCAGCGCGGACACCGCCATCACCCGGCCCTCGACCGAGGCGAGGATCGCGCCGAGTTCGCGTACGAAGGACGCGCGGCCGGTGAAGTCCGGCACGGTGGCGGGCAGTTGCGCGGGACGGACCGGAGCGGCGGCGGGCTCGGGCGGCGCGGGGGAGGAGGGCTCCGCCAGGTGGGGGTCCGCCTGGAGGATGCGCTGCTGGAGCTCCTGCAGGCCGGGCCGCGGGTCCACACCCAGCTCGTCGGCGAGCAGCCGGCGCGTGTCCGCGTACACCGCCAGCGCCTCGGCCTGGCGTCCGCTGCGGTACAGCGCCAGCATCAGCAGCTCGCGCAGGCGTTCGCGCAGCGGGTGGGCCGCAGTGAGCGCCGTCAGCTCCGAGACGGCCTCCGCGTGGCAGCCCTGCTCCAGGTCCATGTCCAGCCGGGTCTCGACGAGCTGCAGGCGCCACTCCTCCAGCCGCACCCGCTGGGCCTGCGCGTACGGGCCCGGTACGCCCGCCAGCGTCTCGCCGTCCCAGAGCGCGAGGGCACGGTCCAGCAGCGTACGGGCCGTGCACAGGTCCCCGGCGTGCTTCGCCCGCTCCGCCTCGGCGGCCAGCCGCTGCGCCACCTCGACGTCCAGCGCGCCCTCGCCCGGCCCGCGCACCGCGTATCCCCCGGACTCGCTGACCAGGACCCCGGGGTCCAGCACCTTCCGCAGCCGGGACGCGTACGTACGCAGCGCCGCCAGCGCCTGCGAGGGCGGCTCCTCGCCCCACAGGGCGTCGATCAGTTCGGCCGCCGTGGCCGTACGGCCCCCGCGGAGCAACAGGGCGGCGAGCAGGGCGCGTTGTTGAGGGCTGCCGGTACTGACGGGCTCGCCGCCGCGCCAGGCGCGCACCGGCCCGAGCACGCTGAAGCGCAGCACCGGCAGCTCAGGTGGTGCTGTCGGTGCTGTCGGCGAACCGGGACGTCCCTGCTCCGGCACTCGTGGTGCACCCTCCATGGAGTCCCCCTACGGATCCTGAACAACCACGCCAGTCTGCCTTGTTCATGACGAATGCGTCAGCCGTGCGAGACGGCGATCACACGGCGGCGCGCACGGGTCCACGAGGCCCCCACATCTTCTGCGTACACGTACGCGTCGATGTCACCGGAACCGGTGCCGGCTCTCGTGGTTGACGCAGCGTCAGTCGAATGAGGGGTGGCGCCGCCCGCCTCAGTCGTCCAGGTCGATCCGTACCGTCAGCAGTTCCGCCCCCACCGCCCGTACCGTCGCGCTGTTCATGCGCGGCAGGGCGCGCAGCCGGGCGACCGGGTCGTCCTCGGGCAGCGGGTGGGCGGTACCGGTGTGCCAGCGGCCCCGGATGCGGATCCGCACCCGGGGATCCGCGCGGATGTTGCGCACGTACTGGGACCGCTCGCCGAACTCCGACACCAGCCAGAACGAGTCCCCGACCCGCCGCCCGCCCACCGGGGTGCGTCGGGGCAGGCCGGAGGCGCGGCCCGTGGTCTCCAGGAGGGTCTGCAGCGGGAGGCGGCGCGTCACGGGGTTGGCGATCCGGCGCTGGACGGCGGTGACGGCCCGGTACTTGCGTTCGGAATGACGGCTCATGGTGCGGTGAGCCTACCGGCGACCCAGGAAGATCGGGTTGGTCAACGCGGCCGGGACACCCGGCAGCGGGCCGGCCGCCGTCTCGTGCCGCAGCTCGGCGCGGACGTAGGCGGCGTACGACGGGGTGGTCCGCCACTCGACGACACCCGAGCCGGACACCGGCAGCGGGGCGCTGGTGTGCAGGACGCCCTGGTCGGTGACGAGGCGGACCGTGCAGCGCGGGGCACCGACGGCCTCCAGGCGGACGGTGACCGGCGTGTCCCGGTCCACGCCCAACCGCTCGCCGACACCCGCGTGTTCGCCCCGCCCGCCGGACGCCGTGAAGGCGACGGAGACGCGTGCGGACTCGGCGACGTACGAGCGGCCCGCGCGGATGCCCTCCTGGACAGCCCGACGGGACAGCTCGTCGGCGAGGACGACGGTCTGCGGGTGACCGACGACGTCCGGGTCCCGGTGGGCGTCGCTGTTGCCCATCGCCGGAACCCAGCCCCGCCCGCCCCTTTCGCCCCGCCCGCCCCGCACCGAGGCGACGAGCATGCCGTCCCAGTCGGCCAGGGCCACCTCGTCGTCGGGTGTCCAGGGGCCGTTCCACACCTCCACGGCGTCCGCCTCGCCGAAGCCGAACTTCCAGGCGCAGCCGACGCAGGTGGCGTGCGGATGCGCCGGCACGACCAGGCCCCCGGCGCCGCGGACCCGGCGGGCGAACCGGCCGAACCGGTCGTCGCGGGCCCGGTAGCGCCAGTCGACGAAGGTGCCGGGGTCCGTGCCGAGCGCGACCACGTGCCCGTTGCGGGTGGTGACCTCCTCGCCCAGCAGCACCAACAGGTCGTCCCCGGCGGCATCCGCCCAATGGGCGTGCGCGGAATGGGTGTTGTGCTCCGAGCTGTTGATGAAGTCCAGTCCCGCCGCCCGCGCGAGCGCCGCGATCTCGGCCGGGGTGCGACGGCCGTCGGAGTGCCAGGAGTGCAGATGGCAGTCGCCCCGGTACCAGGCCCGCCCGCGCCCCTTCGCCCGCTCGGGCGGATACACCGGCCGGACCGTCTCGCCGGGCTCCCCGTGGGTCAGCGTGACGGTCACCTCGTACGACAGCCCCTGCGGGGCCACGGTGTACGGGCCCAGCGCGATGTGCCAGGTGCCCTCCCGCACCGGGCCGGGCAGATAGCCGGGGGTGGCGTCGTCCGCGCGGAGGAAGAACTCCGCACGGGCCCCGCCCGACCAGCCCCGGAAGCCCGCGCCGCCCAGCTCGGTGCCGCGTTCGTCGAAGATCCCGATGTCGAGGGCGTTGCCCGCGGTCCCGGCCGGGACGGACGGTCTGTCGTAGGTGTAGGCGACCCTGATCTCCCGTACGCCGTCCGGTACTTCGACGGGGACGTAGACGAAGTCGGGGGCGCCCGGCGGGAGGGTGCCGCGCACCGTCCTCGTCTCCTGTTCGCCGCGGCCGGCCGCGGAAGCGAAGCTCACGCTCCCCAACGTAAGCGCGGCGGCGGCTCCCGTCAGGAAGACGGCACGCCGGCCGATCCCGCTCCGGTGCTCCTCGCACATGCTGCGGCTCCCGGGGTGTCGTGTGACGGCAGGGCGGATGACAGGACAGGGGGTGCGGGGCGGTGCAGGGGCGGTGCGGTACCACGCTGACAGCGAGCGGTGAACTGCCGCGCAAGGGAAGGGAACCAGCGGATTCAGCGACGGGGACCGTTCCTCGTCGGCCCCTCCGTCGCGGGTCCTCCCGCCCGCCGCGCCCGCCCCGATGTCCCGACCGGTCGGTATGGACATGAGGTCCGGGCCCGGGTATGGATGGGTCCGTCGTCCGCGTACGAAAGGCCCGTTCATGCGCATCTCCGTCACGATCTTCCTCACCGACGAGACGATCACCCCGACCCGGATCGCCCGTGAGCTGGAGCAGCGCGGCTTCGCCGGGCTGTATCTGCCCGAGCACACGCACATCCCCGTCGAGCGGACCAGCCCCTACCCGGCGGGCGGCGACCTGCCCCGGGAGTACGGCCGCACCCTGGACCCCTACGTCGCGCTCGCGCAGGCCGCGGCCGTCACCGAGCGGCTCGACGTCGGTACCGGCATCACGCTCGCCGCGCAGCACGACCCGATCGACCTGGCCAAGCAGATCGCGACCCTCGACCACCTCTCCGGCGGCCGGTTCACCCTCGGGCTCGGCTTCGGCTGGAACGTCGAGGAAGCCGCCGACCACGGGGTGGAATGGCGTACGCGGCGGGAGCTGGTCCGGGACCGGATGGGTCTGATGCGGTCGCTGTGGACGGAGGAACCGACCGCGTACAACGGGAAGTTCGGCAGCGTCCGGGCCAGCTTCGCGCACCCCAAGCCGGTGCAGAAGCCGCGCGGTCCCGTCATCGGTCCGCGCACGCTGGTCGGCGGGACGGCCGGGCCGAAGCTGTTCGCGCACATCTGCGAGTACGCCGACGGCTGGATGCCGATCGGCGGGCGCGGCCTGTCCGAGGCGGTGCCCCGGCTGCGCACCGCCTGGGCCGACGCCGGCCGCGACCCCGGCGCCCTCCAGGTCGTCCCGTACGCCGTCCAACCCAGTCCGGGCAAGCTCGCCCGCTTCGCCGAGCTCGGGATCGAGGAGGTCGTGGTGCAGCTGCCGCCGGAGGGCGAGGCGGGAGTGCTGCGGGCCCTGGACGCCTACCAGCCGTTCGTCGACGGCACGGGCGACGGGGCGGGCGACGGCGCCGGTGGGGCGACCCGGTGACGGTACCGGCGGCGGCACCGGCGGCGGTTCCGTGACGGCCGGTGAGTGCCGGGCCCGGAGGAGGGCCCCGGCCCCTCTTTGCCCTGATCACCCCGAACGTATGCTCAAGGAATGACGACATCCGCGACATCCGGAACCGGTCCGACCGAGAACTCCCTGCGTCGCGCCCTCAAGCGGGCCCGTGACGGCGTCTCCCTCGACGTGTCCGAGGCCGCCGTCCTGCTCCAGGCGCGCGGCGAGCACCTGGAGGACCTGTGCGCCTCGGCCGCCCGGGTGCGGGACGCGGGCCTTCGGGCGGCGGGCCGGCCCGGGGTCATCACGTACTCCAAGAGCGTCTTCGTCCCGCTGACCCGGTTGTGCCGGGACACGTGCCACTACTGCACCTTCGTCACCGTGCCCGGCAAGCTGCGCCGGGCCGGGCACGGGATGTTCATGTCGCCGGACGAGGTCCTGGACATCGCCCGCAAGGGTGCCGCCGCCGGCTGCAAGGAAGCCCTCATCACCCTCGGCGACAAGCCCGAGGACCGCTGGCCCGAGGCGCGCGAGTGGCTCGACGCGCACGGCTACGACGACACCATCGCCTACGTCCGCGCGATCTCCATCCGCATCCTGGAGGAGACCGGACTCCTCCCGCACCTCAACCCGGGCGTGCTGACCTGGACCGACTTCCAGCGGCTCAAGCCCGTCGCGCCCTCGATGGGCATGATGCTGGAGACCACCGCGACCCGGCTGTGGTCCGAGCCCGGCGGCCCGCACCACGGCTCCCCGGACAAGGAACCGGCCGTGCGGCTGCGCGTCTTGGAGGACGCCGGCCGCTCCTCCGTCCCCTTCACCTCGGGCATCCTCATCGGCATCGGCGAGACCCACGAGGAGCGCGCCGAGTCCCTGTTCGCCCTGCGGAAGGTCTCCCGCGCCCACCACGGCATCCAGGAGGTGATCGTCCAGAACTTCCGCGCCAAGCCGGACACCGCGATGCGCGGCATGCCGGACGCGGAACTCGACGCGCTGGTCGCCACGGTGGCGGTGGCCCGGCACGTCCTCGGCCCGTCCGCCTGCCTGCAGGCCCCGCCCAACCTCGTCGACTCCGAGTACGGACGGCTGATCGCGGCCGGCATCGACGACTGGGGCGGCGTCTCCCCGCTCACCATCGACCACGTCAACCCCGAACGCCCCTGGCCGCGGATCGAGGAACTGGCCGAGAAGTCCCGGGCGGCCGGTTTCGAGATGCGCGAACGTCTCTGCGTCTACCCGGAGTTCGTCACCCGCGGCGAACCCTGGCTGGACCCGCGGCTGCGCCCGCACGTGGCCGCGCTCGCCGACCCCGCCACCGGCCTCGCCCTCCCGGACGCCGTGGTCGAGGGCCGCCCCTGGCAGGAGCCCGACGAGGTGTTCACGGCCAGCGGCCGCACCGACCTGCACCACACCATCGACACCGAGGGCCGCACCGCAGACCGCCGCGACGACTTCGACGAGGTCTACGGCGACTGGGAAGCGCTGCGCGAGGCCGCCGCCCCCGGCATGGCACCCGAGCGCATCGACACCGACGTGCGCCAGGCCCTGGCGAGGGCGGCCGACGACCCGACGAGGCTGACCGACGACGAGGCCCTCGCCCTGCTGCACGCGGACGGCCCGGCGCTGGACGCCCTGTGCCGGATCGCGGACGACGTCCGCAAGACGGCGGTCGGCGACGACGTCACCTACATCGTCACCCGCAACATCAACTTCACCAACGTCTGTTACACCGGCTGCCGTTTCTGCGCCTTCGCCCAGCGCCGCACCGACGCCGACGCGTACACGCTCTCCCTCCAGCAGGTGGCCGACCGCGCCCAGCAGGCCTGGGACGTGGGCGCGGTGGAGGTCTGCATGCAGGGCGGCATCCACCCCGACCTGCCGGGCACCGCGTACTTCGACATCGCGAAGGCGGTCAAGGAACGCGTCCCCGGCATGCATGTGCACGCCTTCTCCCCGATGGAGGTGGTCAACGGCGCCACCCGCACCGGCCTGTCCGTCCGCGAGTGGCTCACCGCGGCCAAGGAGGCGGGCCTGGACTCCATCCCCGGCACGGCCGCCGAGATCCTCGACGACGAGGTCCGCTGGATCCTGACCAAGGGCAAACTGCCGGCGGCCACCTGGATCGAGGTCGTCGAGACGGCCCACGAGCTGGGCATCCGCTCCTCCTCGACGATGATGTACGGCCACGTCGACCAGCCCCGCCACTGGCTCGGGCACCTGCGCACCCTGGCCGGCATCCAGCAACGCACCGGCGGCTTCACCGAGTTCGTCACGCTCCCCTTCATCCACACCAACGCCCCGGTCTACCTGGCCGGCATCGCCCGCCCCGGCCCCACCACCCGGGACAACCGCGCGGTCACCGCGATGGCCCGCCTCCTGCTGCACCCGCACATCCCCAACATCCAGACCAGCTGGGTCAAACTGGGCGCCGACGGCGCCGCCGACATGCTCCGCTCCGGCGCCAACGACCTCGGCGGCACCCTGATGGAGGAGACCATCTCCCGCATGGCGGGCTCCTCCTACGGCTCCTACAAGTCCGTCAAGGACCTGATCGCGGTCGCGGAGGCGGCGGGCCGCCCGGCCAGGCCCCGCACCACCCTGTACGGCGAGGTCCCGGCCGAACGACAGCGGGCGGCGGCGGCCTCCGACGGCCACCTGCCGGCCCTCCTGCCGGTCCTGGACTGAGGCCGGGGCGAGCCGGGACGGGGCCGGGGCGAGCCGGGACGGGTGAGGGCGGCCCATCCGGCTGCCCCGCCCCGGTCGCAGTACGATGATCGGGCCCCGGAGGTGAGGGGGTTCTCGTAGCTGAGGAGATGCGTACCGGTGCCTGCCCGTCTTCCTTCGTGGGCCTGGGTGACCGGGCTGACCACGGGGGCGATAGCCGCGGTGGCGGTCCTGGCCGTCCAGGCGGACCAGGGGCCGAAGCCCACCGCGTCCACGAGCCGCCCGAGCGCGTCGGCGACGGCGGACGCGAAACCGTCCGCCGAACCGAAGGAGAAGGGAACCGGGACGGAGTCGGAGGCGGTCCCGGCCGACTCGGGCACCGGCCGCCGGATCGTCTACTCCCTCGACGACCAGCAGGTGTGGCTGGTGGACGCCAGCGACGCCCCCCGCCGCTCCTTCGAGGTCTGGCCGGGCACGGTCGCCCCCGACCCCGGCACGTACACGATCGGAACCCGCACCGAGGCCACGACCGGCAGCGACGGCGTCGAGGTCGAGCACGTCATCTACTTCGCCGCCAAGTCGGGCGTCTCCATCGCCTTCTCCAACGCCGTCGACGGCTCCTCACCCCCACCGCCCGACGGCCGGACGACCGGCGGCATCCGCGTGGGCAAGGCGGACGGCAAGGCCCTGTGGACCTTCGGCACCCCGGGCACCACGGTCCGGGTCGTCGAGTAACGGCCGACCCCGGCCGATCCGACGCCGTCGCGGGCGGATCAGTCGGTGTCCTTGGGGTGCCGGGTGGACGCGTACACGAGGTGAACCGTCCGGCGCTCCTCGTCGACGAGGTAGCGGACACGGCCGCCTGCCGTCACCTCGTACTCCCACTGGGCGAGCTCCTGGCCGCGGAGGTCGGCCGTGGCCAGTCGGCCGCGCAGCCGGTGCTGACGATCGAGGTCTGCTCGGGACAACGGGTCCCTGCGCAGGGCCTCGAAACAGCGACGTGTGTTTCCCGGCGCCTCCGCACCCAACTCGCCCCACCCCTTCGCTGCCTCGTTCGTCGCGAATCGCAGGTGCCGTTCCTCACCCACGGAGGGTGGGGCGACCTCGTCACCGCGTCTGGGGCTCACGGCGCGGTCACCTCGCCATGGTCTTCGTCCGGCAGCCGACGGGTGAGCTGTGCGGTGAGTTCGGGATCGGCGAGAATGCGGGCCGTAGCGCGCCATTCGACGATGACGCGGTGGAGTTCGCCGTGTATGTCCAGTTGGGCGACGTCGTGCGTGGCGTCGATGAGGTCGGTCACGAACTGCCGCAGCTCCTCCGTGGACAGGTGACGGACCCAGGGGAAGACCGAGGGGAGCGCGCGCTGTACGGCCCGCTCGCCGGCATCGCTGCGAACGAGGGCGGCGAGGAGACGGGCCGTGACGTCCGCCGTTTCCTCGCGCTGCTGGTCATGGCGGGCCGTGGTCAGGTAGAGGTCCTCGCCGTCCCGACGTGTGATGTGCACGCGGTGGGCCCGGTCGAGCGTTTCGGCGACACGTCTCGAGTTCTTCGAGAGCTCTGAGAAGGCGACCGTGGGAGTGGACATACCGGAAACCGTACTTCGGAACGTATTCCGAAGTCAATCGATGGTGTGTCCCTCCGCCGTGATTGCGCGACGTGGTCGGGCGCTGTTGTGACGACGTGAGGCGCACCCGGGTGACCCGGGGTGATCGGTGAAGGGCTGGGACGCACGTGCCCAGCGTGGCCGGTAATGGTCAGGATCGGTCGTTTCGGGTGCCGCTCCCCTGCCTCACCGCGTACTGGACCGGTCACTCCCGTTCGTTACAGTGCTGGGCGTCGCACGTACGCACGGTGGCCTGGGAGGTCTGGGTGGACGCGACTGCCGGGCCCGTGTGGGGGCGGTGCGAGCAGCAGGACTTCCGCAGCCGGGTGCGCGGAACGCTGCTCGGGGTCGCCCTCGGGGACGCCCTGGGCGCGCCCGTGGACGGGATGGGCGCCGACGCGATCCGGAAGGCGCACGGCGCCGCGGGGGTCACCGGACTCGTCCCCGCCCACGACCGGCGCGGGGCCGTCACGCACCTCACCCAGATGACCCTGTTCTCCGTGGACGGACTGATCCGCGCGCAGGTACGGCGCGACACCGGCGCCTGGCATCCGCCGACCGACCTGCACCAGGCGTATCTGCGCTGGGCGACCACGCAACGGGACTGGGGGCCGGACGAGCGCCGGGCGGAGGACGGCTGGCTCGCGCGGGAGGAGTGGCTCTACGCCCGCCGGGACCCGGCCCGCGCGCTGCTGCTGGGGCTCGGGGACGGGACCATGGGGACGCCCGGGTCGCCCAAGAACCCCGGTGAGGCGGGGCCCGAGGCGGCGGCCCGCTCGGCGCCCTTCGGGCTGCTCGTCGGCTGGGAGCCGCAACTCGTCGCCCAGCTCGCCGTGGAGTGCGCGGCACAGACCCACGGGCACCCGACCGCCTACCTCGCGGCCGGCGCGTACGCGGTGATCGTGCACGGGCTGGCCCGGGGCGAGAGCCTGGACACGGCGGTGCAGCGGGCGCTCGCGCTGCTGGCCGCCCGGCCGGGGCACCAGCCGGTGTCGGACGCCCTGCAGCAGGCCCTGGGTGCCGTGCGGCAGGGGATGCCCACCCCGGAGCGGGTCACCGAGCTCGCCGGGACGGGCACGGCGGAAGGGCTCGTCGCCGCCGCCGTGTACTGCGCCCTGGTGGGGGAGGACGTACGGCACGGGCTGTGCCTCGCCGCCAACCAGGACGGGCCGAGCGCGGCGGCCGGCGCGCTGTCCGGCGGGCTGCTGGGCGCCCTGCACGGCGAGACGGCCCTCCCGCCGGCCTGGCTGGCCGAACTGGAGGGCCGTCCCACGATCCTGGAACTCGCCGACGACTTCGCCATGGAGATGACCCAGGGCCCCGCCCTGCACAGCCCCGCCGGCTCGTCCCCGGCCTGGCTGGCGAGGTACCCCCGGGGGATCGCAGGCACCCTGCCCGGCTGACCCCCCGTCAGCGCAGCTCGTCCGGGCAGGGTGTGCCGCGCGGCACGGTGTACGGCGCCGCCAGCCGGTACGTGCCCGGCTTCGGCGCGAGCAGCACCGTCCACTTGTCGCCGTTCGCGTCCTCCTCCGTCTCCATCAGGCAGCCGTTGACGTTGTCGTACGTCTTCGGCACGTCCTCAGCGTTTCCGGAGCCGTCCCCGTCGGAACGCTCCTTGGACTCCTCCGTCTCCTGCGGCGGCTGCAGCTTGTTGCCCTCCGCGTCGACGATGCTCAGCCACGGCGAGTACGGGATGCGCACGAGGACGCGGCCCGCCTTCTCGACCCGCATCGTCATCTCGCCCTGCTCGGCCCGCTCCACGACCGTGTTCGGCTCGGCCAGCGGGGTCGGCTCGCTCACCTCGAACAGCTGCCAGTTCGCGTCGCCCCAGACCTGCTTCAGATAGGGCAGCCCCCGCTGGACCAGCTCCCGCTCCCGCTGACCGCCGTCACCGTCCGGCTCGTCCTTCGGCAGCACCACGAAGTGCACCGCCCAGCGCTTCAGCCATTCGTGGTAGTTCGCCGAGTTGAGCGTGTCGTCGTAGAAGAGCGGATTGCGCTCCATGTCGGCCTGCCGGTTCCAGCCCCGGGCCAGATTGACGTACGGCGCGAGCGCCGAGGCCTCGCGGTGCGAACGCGCCGGCACGACCTCCACCCGCCCCCGCTCCGCCCCGACCTCCTGGAGCTCGTTCACCAACGGCGCCAGCTCACGCGCCCACGACGCGGCCGGCGTGGTGTGCACGACGTCGTCGAGCGACTTGAAGCCGATCCACCCGACGAACCCGACGAACGCCACGACGATCGCGTACCACTTGAGGCTCCGTGGCACCGCGAACGGCAGCGCCGCCACCAGCGCCACCCCGGCGAACAGCATCGCCAGCCGCGTCATGTTGGAACCGATCTGCGAACTGACCAGCCAGACCAGCACCACGCCCAGCCCGTACACCGCGGCCGTGATCCGGACCGTGAGCCACTCCCGGGGCACCAGGACGGCCACCAGGACCGAGAACACCAGCGGCAGGACCACCGAGCCGAACCCCATCGGCTGCGTCCCCGAGAACGGGAACATCCAGGCCGACACCGCCACCACCGCGGTCGGCCCCAGCCCCAGCGCCCACGCCCCCGGCCGTCGCTTCTGCAGGAACAGGGCCACCGCCACCAGCCCCACGAACAGGCCCGCGACCGGCGAGGACATCGTGGCCAGCGCCGCCAGCGGCGCCGCGCACAGCGCCTTCGCCCAGCGCTTGTAACGCCAGCGGTACGGCCAGCAGAACACCACGGCGACCGCGGCCAGCCCGAACATCATGCCCAGCCCGAACGTCACCCGCCCCGAGGCCGCGTTGCCCAGCAGCCCGAACACGCCCGCGAGCGCCGCCCACAGGGGATTGCGCAGGCCGGGGAGGCTGCGGATCAGCAGCATCGTCAGCAGCGCGGCCGACGCCGTCCCCGCGAGCATCATCGTCGTCCGCACACCGAGGAGCGACATCAGGTACGGCGACACCACGCTGTACGACACCGGGTGCATGCCGCCGTACCAGGCCAGGTTGTACGCGGAGTCGGGGTGCCGGCCGACGAACTCGGCCCAGGCGTCCTGCGCCGCCAGGTCGCCGCCGCTGTTCGCGAAGGTGAAGAACCAGACGATGTGCAGCGCGCCGGCGAGAGCGGTGACCGACAGCACCGGGTGCCGCAGCATCCGGGCCCGCACCGCGAGGACGACGGCCCTGGAACGGGAGACCCGCGTGGGAGTGGGGATATCGGGGTCGGCGTCCGAAGCGGCTTCGGAGCCGCGCTCAGGGTCGGGTGTGCCGCCCGGCGGCCGATCTGCTTCCGGGGCGTGTATTCGCGGGCCGGAGCCCGGGCCCGGATCGGCGTCGTCGGCGCGTGTCGGCTCCGCAGTGGCCACCTGAAGGCACTCCCCGTGTCCCGTCTTCTGTTCGCGTTCCGTTCGCGGTCGCGGCCGTCCGCCGTGGTGCTGACATCCGCGTCCCGGCCACGGCGACCTGCCCGTTTCGTGACGCTAGCACGCGCCCCGCCGGCCGGCGCCCGGGCGGGCACCGACCGGCGGGGCGCGATGCCCGCCGCTCGCCGTGGATCAGCCGATGCGGGTCAGCTTGGCGGAGAAGCCGGGCTCCACGAGGTCCTCCTGGAGGGCGACCGGGACCTTGACGGCGGCGCTGTCCTTGCCGTCGCCCACGGTGAGCGCGCCCACCTCCGTACCGGCCTTCTCGGTGTGCGGCAGGGCGTCGGCGGAGAGGTCCAGCTTCACCTTCAGGCCGGCCCAGCCGACCGCGGTGACGTCCTTGGTGACGACGACCGGGGTGTGACCGCCGAGCCGGTCGTCGACGTACCCGACGACGTCGCCCTTCTTCAGGATCTTCTCCGAGGTCGGCACCTCCTGCGCGGCGAGCAGCGCGGTCTTGCTGACCGCGTTGACCAGGTCGAGGGTCGACTGTGCCTTGCGCTGGCCGAGGATCGCGCCGACGACGGTCACCGTCTGGCCGTCGACCTCCTTGCGGGTGGCGAAGAGCAGGTTGCCGCCGGCTGCGGTGGTGTTGCCGGTCTTGAGGCCGATCGCGCCGATGGTGTAGGGCAGATGGTTGTGGTTGCTCCAGTTCTTGCCGGTCGGGTCCGTCCAGCTGGCCGCACTGGTGATGGCCACCATGGCCGGGATCCTCATGGCCGCGATGCCGAGCTTCACCTGGTCCTCGGCGGTGGAGACGGTGGTCTTGTCCAGGCCGGACGGGTCGGTGTACGTGGTGTCGGTCATCCCGAGCTCCTTGGCGGTGGCGTTCATCTTCTCGACGAACGCCTCCTCGGAGCCCGCGTCCCAACGCGCCAGCAGGCGCGCGATGTTGTTCGCGGAGGGGATCATGACCGCGGACAGGGCCTGCTTCTGGGTGAGGAAGTCGCCGGCCTTGACGGTGTTGAGGGTGGACTCGCCCTGCTGGTCGTAGCCGCCCTCCTTCTCCGCCGTCGGGTCGATCTCGATCTTCGGGCCTTCCTCGCCCGGCTTCAGCGGGTGGTCGCGCAGGATGACGTACGCGGTCATGGTCTTGGCGACCGAGCCGATGGCGACCGGCTTCTGCTCACCGAACCGGTCCATCGTGCCGATGCCGTCGACGCTCATCCAGCCCTGGCCCTCGTCCGGCCAGGGCAGCTTCACCTGGTCGCCGTCGAAGGTGTGGGTGTCCTTCGCGGTGAGCGCCAGGGTGGGTGCGGGCAGCGGCCGCATGTTCTGCACGACCGCGAAGACGATCACCAGCAGCACGACCAGCGGCGTCCAGATCTTGACCCGCCGCACGGCCGTCCGCAGCGGGGTCTCCGGCGGCGGCGGGGTGTTGGTCAGCTCGGCCAGCAGGTCCAGCGGCGGCTTGGGCGGCAGCGGCTGCTGCCTCGTCAGCTCCGGCCCGACCTGCGGGACCGAACGGGTGGCGGCGGCGGGGGAAGTGACGGGCGATGCGGCGGCGGGCGACGCGGAGGGCGGCACCCGGAGCGCGGTGGTGACGGAGTCCCCGAGCTTCGGGGCCTTGCGCACCTCGGGGTCGTCCAGGTCCTTGAGCGGCACGAACTTGCTGGTGCGCTCGGCCGCGGACTCGGGCTGGGGGTCGGGGGCGGACCGACCCTTGTCCTTGGCCTTGTCCTCGCCGTCCTCGCCCTCGAGGTCGTTTTCCGCCGCCTTGTCGTCCGCCTTGTCGTCCGTCCTCTCGGCGGCCTTGTCGGCGTCCTTGGCCGCGTCACCCAGCTTCAGCATGGTGGTGGGCTGATCGACGGCGGGCGCGGAGGGGCGCGGGGCCTTGAAAACGGCGGTGGGCTGATCGGTGGAGGGCGCGCCGGGGGCAGCCTCGTCGGTCTCGGCGGACTCGGCCCCGTCGGTCCCGGCGGCGGACTCGGCGTCGACGTCGTCGGTGCCGCTCGCCTTGTTCGCGTCGGCTTCGGGGGCAGCCTCGTCGGCCTCGGCGGTCGCGTCCGTGTCGGTGCCGTCGCCGTCGTCATCGGCGGTGGGGGTGTCGGCGACGACGAGGGCCGCGTCGGCGTCGGCCTTCGCGTCCGACTCCGACTCGTCGCCACCGTCGGCCCCGGAAGCCTCGCCTGAGCCCTCGTCGAGGCTCTCGCTGCCGTCCTGGCCGTTCTGGGCGTCCTGCTCGTCCGTGTCGTCCCCGTCACCGTCCTCGGCCTTCCGGGGGCTCTCCGCGCCCTTCCCCGGCCCGTCCTGCTCCGTCCGCTCCGCCTCGTCCGCAGACCGCACCCACGAGGCGGCGACGGCCTGCAGCCGCCCGTCACCATCCAAGGCGGAATCGTCACGCCCGTCGGGTGCGGCTTCCTCGGCCCCGGAGCCCGACTCGGCGGAATCCGAGGCCTCTTCGCCCTCCCGGTCCTCCCGCTCCTCCTCGTCGGTCCGCGCCTCGCGTACCGACAGCACCCGGGTGGCCGTATCGGCGTCCCCTGTGGAGTCCTTGGCCGACGCGGACGACTCCGACGGCGTCGACGACGACGCCGCGTCCCGGCCCACCGGCAGCCGGGGGTCCCGCTTCTCCGCGGAGTCCTCCGTCGCACTCCTGGCCTCGGGAACCGGACCCGCGCTCCCCGGCGTCGGTTCTGCCGACGACTCGCGCTGCTTCGACCTGTCGGGGGACTCGCCCGCCACCGATGCCTCCTCCGTGCGTCGCGCGTCCGCGCGTACGCCTACCGAACCGTGAATCCGCAATTCGCCCGTCCGGAACAACGCTCAGCGGCGCTGTCCGAACCATGTACCAGTGTCCTGTGTACGGGCGTCCCCCACGTGGTGGACGAGAACGACATACCTGTCGGTTCCCTCACGAACCGGTCACGCACCCTCGACAGACCAATGTGAGAGGGGTCACCCTGTCATTCATCCACGCGGGGAGGCATGGATGGGCAGGAGCCGCAGAACACTTCCGGAAGAGCTTTTGCTGCTGGCATTGGACCCGGCCACGGGTACCACTGCGCAGCCGCAGTCGCTCGACCTCGGTCTGGCCGGAGCGCAGCTAGTGGAGCTGGCGCTGGCCGGACGGATAGCCCCAGACGGGGATCGTATCGCCGTGGTGGTGCCACGGCCGACTGGAGATCCGACTTTGGACTGCGCGTTGGAGTTGCTGCGAAGGCGCGGCGCTCCGGTTCGGGCCGTCCACTGGATCGGCGGGCCCCGTCTCGGGCTCCGCCAGACCTACCTCTCGCATCTGGAGCGGTGCGGCATGGTGCATGCCGTGGCCGGCCAGATGTGCGGGGTGTTGCCGACGACTCGCTACCAGGCGACGGACACCGAGATCAGCCGGGAGATCAGGGCCCGGCTGGACTCCGCGATCCGCACCGGCGTGCCGCCGGACCCGCGGACCGCGGCGCTCGCCGCACTGGCGCACGCGGTGGGTCTCGGCAAGCACCTGTACCCGGGGAACGAGGGTCGCTCCTCGCGTTCCCGGTTGCGGGACCTGATCCGGCACGACCCGATGGGCGGCCTGGTGGCGCATGCCGTGATGGACGTGCAGAACGGTGTGGCGGCCCAGCCACGCCGTGGCGCGGCCCCGGCAGGCGGCCGTCAGGCCACCCCCGGCGGCCGGGGCGGACCGGAACCCGCCCGAGGGGTACCGGCCCAGCCGCGCCACGGATCCATGGCGCGCGCCGCCGCCCACTAGGCCGACCGGGCTCACCGGGGCCCTGGTTCGGCCCCGGCACCGCAGCACCGGTCACGGGAGCCGCTGTTCGAGCGGGGCGGAGAGTGCACGGCTCTCTCCGCCCCGCTCGGCGTGCCGCGAACCGGCGGACCTCACGACTGGTCGACGGCGCAACCGGTCGACGCTACCCGCCCGCACCGGTCCGTCGCGTCACCACACCGCGAACTGCCGGACAGTGGTCGCACATCCACTGTTTCCCAGCGGTGGGAAGCGCCTTGGTGGCAGTCTGCTCAACACCAGATACGCAAAGTGGCAAGTACGAGTAAGTACGAGGCACACAGCCGGAGGTGCACGTCCCGTGGCGTCCAATGTCAATCCCACCGTCAGGCGACGCCGGCTGGGCCAGGAGCTCCGCAGGCTCCGCGAGCTCAAGGGCATGACGGCCGAGGAAGTGGCGGAACGACTGCTGGTGTCGCAGTCGAAGATCAGCCGACTGGAGAACGGCCGGCGCAGCATCAGCCAGCGTGACGTCCGCGACCTCTGCGGAGTCTACGAGGTGGAGGACCAGCGGGTCGTCGAGTCGCTGATGCAAATGGCCAAGGACTCGCGCCAGCAGGGCTGGTGGCACGCCTTCGGCGACATCCCGTACAGCGTCTACATCGGCCTGGAGACGGACGCGGAGTCGCTCAGGGTCTACGAACCGCAGATCATCACCGGCTTGTTGCAGACCCGCGCGTACGCCGAGGCGATCGTCCAGGGCGGTTCGCCCGAGTCGTCCGACCAGGAGAACGACAAGCGGGTCGAGGTGCGCCTGCGCCGACAGGGCCGTATCACCGCCGAGAAGGACCCGCTGCGGCTGTGGGTGGTCCTGGACGAGGCCTCGCTGCGCCGGATCGTCGGGAGCAGGCAGGTCATGCGTGAACAGCTCGAGCACGTCATGGGGCTGTCCCAGTTGCCGCACATCACCGTGCAGGTGCTGCCGTTCGAGGTCGGCGCGCACTCCGGCATCAACGGCCAGTACTCCATCCTGGAGTTCGCGGACGCGGCCGACTCGAGCGTGGTGTACATCGAGGGCGTGACCAGCGACCTGTACCTGGAGAAGCCGCACGACGTGCAGAAGTACACCGTGATGTACGAGCACTTGAGGGCGCAGTCCCTGAACGTGGAACAGTCCCGCCAGCTGCTGGAACGCGTCGCGAAGGAGTACGCGCGCTGACCCCCTGGGGGAGAGGGCGGGATGTTATATCGCTGACACGCCTGACTGAAAGTGCTCTTGGAATATGTCACCCAGTCGAGTGAATGGCCCCGCCGGAAAAGGATGCTGACGAGTAGCGTCGATCACGCCAACCACGAACGAGGGCTGGCGAAATCCGTTCTGCGGGTCCCTGCCGGAATGCGCAGCCCGGTGACAGCAACTCAGCAACTGGCTACGGAGCGAACATGGCAATTCGTCTGGGCACCACGGAAACGTGGACGACGTCCTCCTACACCAACAACAACGGCGCGTGCGTGATGGTCAGGTCGACCACCGAGGAGGCACTGGAACTCGGGGACACCAAGATCCCCGAGGGTCCGAAGCTGGCCTTCCCCGCGGACGCGTGGACCGCTTTCGTGGCCTCGGTGAAGGCCTGAGAAGGCCGGAACCGGACAGAGCTCCACGGAGCCCTCTCGACGAGACCGCCGTCCTTGCCGAGAGGGCTCGACCCACCCCGCAACCCTCTCGGCACGGCGAACGACTCCCCGCAGCCTCACCGCATGGCGTCAGCCCGACGACTCAGCGGCTGACCGCACCGGAAAGGCGACATCGCACACCGGATCCTCGACCCCGGCGGCATCCCAGTCCGCGAAGTACACCTCCCTGCACGGACCCGCAGCCGCCAGCCCCTCGGCCGCCATCCACTGCTCCACCGCCTCGAACGCGGCCAGGATCTGCGGATGAGCCACCTGCGCCTTGGCGATCCGGGTGTAGGCCAACCGCTGGGCCGGCTCCACCCGCACCGCCGTCTCCCACGCCCGGCCCCGCGCCTCGACCCAGGCCCGCGCCGCCGCCTCGTCGGCGACCGGCACGCACGCCTCGGCAGGACCGTCGCTCTCCGTCGACACCTCGGAGTGATAGACGACGAACGGCACCCCGGCCACGCCCCCGCACTCCGAGGCGCCCCGCTCCAGCCGACCCAGCGCCGCCCCGATCCACGCGGGCAACTCGTCCGCCAGAGTGTGCCGCGTCTCGGTGATCAGCACCTGCCGGGGCACGTCCACCGTCTCGACCACGAACTTCCCGTACATCTCGGAACTCCTCCCAGAGAGCCGTCCACGGAGGAATTCGGCGAGCGTCCGCTGCCCGGCGACCCGCGCCTCGACGTCCGCCCAGTAGGCGGCGAGCCGGTCGGCCGCGGCCGCACCGTCGTCCGCGTCGAGCACCTCGGCGATCCGGGCGAGCGGCATGTCCAACTGCCGCAACAGCGCCACCGTACGGGCCCGCTCGACCTGACCCGTCCGGTAGTACCGGTAACCGGTGGCCTCGTCGACCCGCGCCGGCGCCAGCAGCCCCAGCCGGTCGTACAGCCGCAACGCCTTGGCCGACAGCCGCGCCCGCGCCGCGAACGCGCCGATGCCGAGCAGTTCCCCGCTCTCCGAGTCCACCTCTGGGTCCACCGCGCCATCCTCCGTCGCCGGGCGGCCCGTCCGCCCGACGACACGAACGCTGGACCCTGCCCCAGGGGCAAGGTCAACGCGGCCCCCGGAACCGGATGCCGGGGCGGCAGCCCCTAACCGAGCGCGCTCTCGACCGCCGCCACGACCTCCGCCGCCTCCGGCTCGGTCTGCGGCGAGAATCGGGCGACGACCTTGCCGTCCCGCCCGATCAGGAACTTCTCGAAGTTCCAGCGGACGTCCCCGCTGTGCCCCTCGGAGTCCGCGAAGCCGACCAGCCGCTCGTACAGCGGGTGCCGCCCCTCCCCGTTGACCTCGACCTTCTCGGTCATCGGGAAGGTCACCCCGTACGTCGCGGAGCAGAACTCGGCGATCTCCTCCGAGGTGCCCGGCTCCTGCCCCATGAACTGGTTGCAGGGCACCCCGAGCACCGTGAAGCCCCGTGCCGCGTACTTCTCGTGCAGCCGCTCCAGCCCGGCGTACTGCGGCGTCAGCCCGCACTTGGAGGCCACGTTCACCACCAGCACGACCTGCCCCGCATACCGCCCCAGCTCGGCGGACCCACCGCTCAGAGCACCGATCTCGACATCGAGGGGAGAAGAACCGTTGGTCTCTACAGTCGTCATACCCGGATGCTAACTCCGCCCGTCACGGGACATCCCCGTACCCGCCTCCAAGAGCACCTCACCGGCCGCCGACCGCACGTACAACACGGACCGCCCCGCCCGGCCCCACCGCTCCACCAGCCCTGCGTCCAGCAGCACCCGCAGATGCCGGCCGACCGACCCCAGCCCCTGACCGGTCACGGCGACGAGCTGGCTCGTACTCATCGGGGAACCGAGCAGCACCAGCACCCGGGCCCGCGCGCCCCCGAGCAGCGCCCCCAGACTCACCGGCACCGCCCGCCCACCCCCGTCGGCGAGCGCCCCCGTGCACGGGTACACCAGGGCGTACCGGTCCGTCCCCTCCCACGACACCCAGCCCACACGCTGCGGCGTCACCGGTACGAACACCAACTCGGCCCCGGAGATCTCCCGGGGCGGATACTCGTGCAGGTTGACCTGGAGCCGGCTCTCCCCGAGCCACCGGGTCCCCGGCCGCAGGGCGTCCAGCACGGCCGCCCAGCCACCCCGTCCCACCTGTGCCACCCGCGCCACCACATCGGCCTCGAGCACCCGTCGGCGCCGGGCCCAGTAGGGGCGCACGGTCTCCTCCCAGACCCACGTGAGCAGGTCCGCGGCGCGCTCCGGCAGGTCGTCGCGCTCCAGCAGCGGGGGAAGCGGACCGCGCAGGGACAGACCGAGATGCTCCCGGGCGACCGCGGGCGAGACCGCGCGCACCCGCGCGACCTCCTCCTCGAAGGTCTCCCCGCCCCTCGGAGTCGGCGTCAGGAAATCGGCGATCCACTCCACCCCGAGCCCGGACGGGACGAGCAGCGCGGTGACCGGGTCGCGGGCCAACCGCGCTCGGTAGGCGGGCAGATGAGCATCGAGCCACTGCCACTCACCGGGATGCGCGGCATGGGTGGCGTGCAGCAGCCGCAGACTCGCGAAGGTCTCGGCACACGGTGACAGCACGAACCGGCTCGCGGCCAGCGTGTCCGCACTGACCTGCCACCACCCCACCCCAAGGGTCCTTTCCCAAAGCCGAGTTGCTTTCGCGCACCGGCGAAACAATAACGCCGCTCACCGTCCCTCCCCAGACTCCCGCGCATGCGCAGCTACAGGGACCTCTTCCGCACCGCGGAGTTCACCCCGCTCTTCCTCACGGCCGCCGCCCAGACGGTCGCCCGGACGACGAGCGGCCTCGCCCTGGCCACCCTGGTCTACCGCGAGACCGCCTCACCCCTGCTGTCCGCACTGGCCATGTTCGGCCCGTCCCTCGCCCACGTCCTCGGCGCGACGCTCCTCATGTCCGCCGCGGACCGCCTGCCACCCCGCGCGGCGATGACCGGTCTGGCACTGCTCTACGCGGCCGGTACGGCCGTCATGGCCCTGCCCACCCTGCCGCTCACGGCGCTGTTCACCGTCCTCCTCGTCAAGGGACTGGCGGAGTCGGTCGGCGGGGGAGTCCGCTGGGGACTCCTCAACGAGATCCTCCCCAAGGACGGCTACCTCCTGGGCCGCTCGCTCTTCAACATGATGAGCGGAATCATGCAGATCGCGGGCTACGCGGCGGGCGGCATCCTGGTGGCCGTCCTCTCCCCGCACCTGTCACTGCTCCTGGCGGCGACCCTGCATGCCACGGCCGCCGCAGCCGCCCGCCTGACCCTGACCCGCCGCCGCCCGCGCGCCTCCGGCCGCCCCTCCGTACGAGCCACCTGGCGCGCGAACGCCGCCCTCTGGTCGTCCCCACCCCGCCGCCACGTCTACCTGGCCCTGTGGATCCCCAACGGCCTGATCGTCGGTTGCGAATCCCTCTACGTCCCCTACGCCCCCGAGGCCGCCGGCACCCTCTTCGCCTGCGCCGCCTTCGGCATGCTGGCCGGCGACATCACCGTCGGCCGCCTGGTCCCGCCCAGCCGCAGAACCCGCCTGGGCACCCCACTCCTCCTGCTCCTGGCCACCCCGTACCTGCTCTTCGCCCTCCACCCACCCGTCCCCGTGGCCGCCGCCCTGGTCGCCCTGGCCTCGATCGGCTTCGGAGCGAGCCTGGTCCACCAGGAGCGCCTGACGACCCTCACCCCGCCCCACCTCTCCGGCCACGCCCTCGGCCTCCACTCCTCGGGCATGCTCACCCTCCAGGGCCTCTCCGCCACCCTGTCCGGCACCCTGGCCCAACTGACCACCCCGGCCATCACCATGACGGCCCTCGCGGCGACGTCCCTGACGGTGACAGCAGCACTGGCAGCGGCGTCAAGCCGTCACCACAAGCGACACGCATCGGCGGAGAGGCCGGCACCCTCACCCCCCACCACCGGGTCGCGAACCCCAGCCGCCCACGAGACCAAAGACAGCGATCACACCTGATCGCTGTGTTTCTCCTTCTTCTCCAGGCTCCTTGCCATCCACGCCCGACAAGCCCAGCGCGCAAGGGCACCCGCGGCCAGGGAGGCGAGGATGGCGCCCCAGTCGATGACATGCGGCAACCCGGGGAAGAACGCGAAGAAGGCGAGAGCCGCGACAAGCCCCGCAACGAACGACACGATCCCGGCCCGGCGTTGGCGCTCCGCATACCCCGGACCCGTATCCGACCCATGCTGCTCGGTCATGAACGTCTCACTTCGTGATCAAGGTGATCTCCTGCTGGTTGTTCCTGGCGAACGTCGGGAACAACCAGGAATTGCCCTTTCGGGTTGTCTACTGTCGGGCGGTTTCACCATGACAGGTGATCACGTGATTGCTGCGCTGACCTGCAGAAACGTTACCCGGGATCGCCAGTGCCGGCCGTCGGCTCTGAGGGCGAGAAACAGGTGGGGGCCGACCCGCGGGTCGGCCCCCACTCGCCTTCCTGCTCCCGGCTACGGCTTGCGCCCCACCCCGCAGAAGGCGTCCACGTCCTTCGCCTCGTCCTCGTCCGGCGCGCTGGCCTCCGGACGCCACTCCGGGACCCGTACGACGCCCGGCTCCACCAGCTCCAGGCCGTCGAAGAACCCGGCGATCTCCTCGACCTCGCGCACGTAGTACGGCACGGCGCCGCTCGCGTTGTAGGCGTTCGAGGCCGCGACCATGCCCTCGCTCGTGGCCGTACTGTCGCTGATCACCAGGTAACTCCCCGAGGGAAGCCCCGCCATGAGCCGGCGCACCAGATCACGCGCCTGCTCGTAGTCGGCGACGTGGCCGAGCGTGTTGAGAATCATCAGCGCGACGGGCTGGGACATGTCCAGCGTCCCGGCGGCGGCCCGCAGGACGGACTCCGGGTCGTAGAGATCGGCGTCCAGATAGTCCGTACGGCCCTCGGGGGTGCTGGTCAGCAGGGCGTTGGCGTGGGTCAGCACGATCGGGTCGTTGTCGACGTACACGATCCGCGCGTCCGGAGCGACGCGCTGCGCCACCTGGTGCGTGTTGTCGGCGGTCGGCAGTCCCGTACCGATGTCCAGAAACTGCCGTATCCCCTGCTGCCCGGCCAGATGCCCGACGGCCCGCCCGAGGAAGCGTCGACTGGTGTGCGCCACGTCGACCAGCCCGGGGAAGATGCCCTTGATCTGGTCCCCGATCTCCCGGTCGACCTTGTAGTTGTCCTTGCCCCCGACGAAGTAGTTCCAGAACCGCGCCGAGTGCGGCTTCGTCGTATCGATGCGGGCACGTGTCTCGAAACCGGCACTGTCCGGGGTGGTGTCCTCCGACACGGCTGAGCCTCCTGTGATGAGCGCGATCAGTGCGCCCAACGTAGGCGAACGTGACCGGATTTCACCCTGGTTGGCGTCAAAACCAGTGATCGAAGCACTTGTTCCAGCCACTTCACTGCGTGGCAGAGCGCTTGTTGCTACACCAGAGGTCCCGGTTGGGCCTTCAAGCCGCCGACGAAGGCGGCGAAGACCGGAGCGGATACGGAGAAAGCGGCACAGGCCGGGTACTTCGAGTCACGGATGGCTATGCGGGTGTCCGCCTCCGCGATTTCCACGCAGGCGTTGCCGTCGCCGCTGCCCGAGTAGGAGGACTTCCGCCAGTTGTCGCGAGTAATCACCGGGCGCCTCACAGCTCCTTGGTCAGAGCGCTGCTGTTGGCATTGGCGACCAGGGGCGAGAACCCATTCCCCCTCAGAGTGTCTTCGATCTCGTCGTTGCTGAGGTCGGGCAGGCCTATCTCTCCCATGGGGTCGGTCGGGTACGGAGGGATGTCTTCAGGCCCTGTCGGGATGACCTGGGCGACGGCGACACCGTTTTGATCCTTCAGAGCATCGACGAGGAGGGCGAAAGCAAGGGCAGAGACGGAGAGGGAAGCACGGGCAGGGTCCTTCGAGTCGCGGATGGCTATGCGGGCGTCGTCAGACTCCGCGACCTCCACGCAGTCGTTGCCTTCACCGCCCCCGGAGAAGGAGGACTTGCGCCAGTGAGTAGTGGGGTGGGCGGTCATTGGGTTCCTCACAACTCCTTGGTCAACTCATGGATGAGGTCACGTGACTGATCTGGGGTGAGTGACCGTTCACTCACCCTATGGAAGAGCTTCCGGAAGTGTTCCAGCTGGGCTTCGGAATCGAGGAGTGCTGTGCCGTGAGGGGCATCGCGTACCACGGTGTCCAGACGAGGGACCGGTCCACCCAGGTGCACCATGGTGCTTCCGGCGCCTGCGAAGTCGTCCAGTGCGAAGGGAATGACCCTGACCGTGACATGGTCGGCATCTGACATCTCGAGGATGCGCGTCAGTTGAGCCCGAGTCGCAGCACGTCCGGCGACCTTGATCCGAAGCGCTGCTTCATGGATCACGGTGTCGTACGGGATCGGGTCTGGGCCTTCGATGACGATCTTCCGCCGCATCCTGTGTGACACCCGGTGTTCCACCTCCGAGTCCGGGAATTCCGGGTTCATGTAGGCGAACAGGGCCCATGCGTAGTCCTCCGTCTGAAACAGCCCCGGCACGTGGATGACCGCCACGTCCTTCCGGAACTTCGCGTGGTGCTCCAACTCGGCGAGATCCAGGTACGCGGCGGGCAGAAGACCTCGGTAGTCCTCCCACCAGCCTCGGGCCCGCTCAGTTGCCATGAAGACCAACGCGTCGATCAACTCAACGTCTGAACAAGCGTAGTTGGCGGCAAGGCGACGTAGTCGCTCCTCGCTTACGCCGGCGAGGGCAGATTCGATGTGGCTGATCTGCACGGGGCTCACTCCGAGCAGCGCCGCCGCCTCCCGAGCGGCTAGCCCCGCAGCGTCACGGAGGCGACGCAACTCGGTCGCCAATCTCAACTGACGCGCCGTCGGTTCACGCCTCAAGGCCATCGACTGCTCCCCAATCCAATGCGCCAGTGAACGCAACTCGTTCGGGGTCAGATTACGCGAACCGGCTTGCGTGACATGAAGAATTAGACCTACCGTCGGTGACGCATTGAGCGCTATACGTGAGCTGGAGCGTCGGAAGTGCACCGCTTCGTCCTGCCATGACGTGGCGGCAGTGACACCGTCGCCCGTCCTCCTGCAGCGCTCCCAACTCCCTCACCCAACTGGAGTTCGCATGCCCGAAACCGAGCCGTGGGAGTACTCCCTGTACATCCCGAACGACCCGAGAGCCGTCACCATCTGCCGTCGCACCCTGCGTCTGATCCTCACCATGCACGGCCTGATTCGCCTGGTCGACGTCGCGGAGCTGATGGCTACGGAGTTGGTCTCCAACGCCGTGCGCCACACCAAGGGGCCGGCGGCGCTGCGGGTGCGCTGGTCGGCCAACGGCGTCCTGCGGATCGGGGCGTGGGACGCGGACCCGTCCCCGCCGGAGCCGCCGCGGCCCTTCACCCCGGAACTGGAGGAAGAGGACGGGCGGGGCCTGGCTCTGGTGCGGGCCTGCGCCGACGTGTGGGGCTGGCAGCCGCTGGCCAGGGAGGGGAACAGGGGGAAGTACGTATGGTGCGAGCTGGGCACCGCTGGGTGACCGAGTACCTCGCGCGTAGGCCCCGTCCTTCAAGGCAGGGTCAGTAGTCGGGTCGCCTGGGGTGACCCGAGTGCTGACCGATCTCGGCATGCCCGGTGCCCCGCCGGAGCGCACTCGAGCAGGTGTGCATGAAGCCCCGGGAGCGTGCTCTCGCGTCACGGCAACGCGCGTGTGAGCCAGACCACTTCACCGTTGTCTTCCGTGGAAACGTGGTCCCGCTCGAACCCGAGCTTCTCAAGGACACGGAGCGACGGTGTGTTCCATGCGCCGACGGTCGACCAGAGCCGTTTCCGCCCGGTCGCGACAGCGGCATCGAGCACCGCCCTGGCCGCCTCGGTGGCGTAGCCACGCCCATGCGCGCGCTGGAACAGCTCATACGCGATCTCGGGCTCCTCCAGGGTGGAGCGGCCGATGATCAGCCCGCAGTAGCCGATGAAGTCGTCTTCGTCACGGCGCTGGATGGGCAACAGGGCGATCCCCGTAGTGGCCGTCGCGGTGAGCAGCTCCGCGATGGACGTCCGGATGTGCTCAACCGTGGGGGTCCCCTTGCCGCGTTCGGAGAGGAGGGCGCAGAACTCGGCGGCGTCCGACTCGGCCCACGGCCGCAGTATCAGCCGCTCGGTCTCAAGGCGGAACGGCATTGTTTTGTACGCAGTCATGCCCCCACTCTTCCCACGGAACATCACGGACGAGCCATGCTCGTGACCTGTGGATCGGCTCGGAGAGGTGCGCCCGGGCTGAGCGGCGTCCGGCCTGCGCCGACGGTCTATGCGGGCAAGGGCCGGTCGTCGACGACGTTCTTCATGACGAGGGTGGAGGTCAGGCGCTGCACTCCGGGCAGGCGGGCGAGTTGCTGGTCGTAGAGCTGCTGGTAGGCGGTGAGGTCGGTGGTGGCGACCCGCAGGAGGTAGTCGGGTTCGCCGAAGAGTCGTTGGGCCTGGAGGACGTGCGGGATGGCGCTCACCGCTTCTTCGAAGGAGGTGACGGTGTCGGGATCCTCCCAGCGCAGCGTGGCGAAGACGAGGGTTTCGAAGTGGAGGCCGACGGCGGCGGGGTCGACGACGGCGCGGTAGCCGCGGATCGCACCTTCGCGTTCGAGGTCGCGCAGGCGGCGGTGGCAGGGCGAGACGCTCAGCTGCACACGTGCGGCGAGTTCGGTGACCGTGAGACGGCCGTCCATCTGCAGCTCGGCAAGAATCTTCCGGTCTAGGGCGTCCATGAAGAAGATTCTCCTCCAATAGGCGAGATTCTGGGGTAAAGACAGGAACACTTTCGGGCCGGTCCGGCCTAGCCTCCCTTGCGTAGCCGGGTACGTGAGAGGGACGGATTCATGGACGCGACCACGCTGGCGGCTTTTCTGGCGGTGGACCTCCTGCTGGTGTTCACCCCGGGGGCGGACTGGGCCTTCACGATCTCGGCGGGTCTGCGGGAGCGCTCGGTCCTCCCGGCCGTGACCGGGCTGATCGCCGGGTACGCGGGCTACACGATCCTGGCCGTCGCGGGCCTGGTCGTGATCGTGGCGAGCTCGCCGGTCGTGCTCACCGCGTTGACCGTCGCCGGAGCCGGCTACCTGGTCTGGCTGGGCTGGAACGTGCTGCGCCAGCCGGCCGCCCTGGCAGCCTCGGAGGAGACGGCCGGTGCCTCCCAGAGACAGGTGATGCTCAAGGGCGCCGGGATCAGCGGCTTGAACCCCAAGGCGCTGTTGCTGTACTTCTCGCTGTTCCCGCAGTTCATCGACACCACCGGCGGCTGGCCCGTCGCCGCGCAGACCGGCCTGTTCGGCACCCTGCACATGACCGCCTGCGCGCTGGTGTACCTCACGGTCGGCTTCCTCGCCCGCACCGTTCTGAAGACCCGTCCCTCCACGGCCCGGGCGGTCACCCGCGCCTCGGGCGCCATCATGATCGTCATTGGTGTCGTCCTGCTCGCGGAACGCCTGGCCGCCTGACCGGACCCGCCCTGCTGCACACCGGCACGAAGGAGAACACGGACATGGAAGACCGCACGCTGTTGGAGCAGGCGAGTCCCGCGGTCCGCAAGCGCGTCCAGGGCAGCTTCGACCGCCGGGGCCTGATGACCCACCTCGGCGCATCGATCGGTGGCGTTCTCACGGCAGGTCGGTGCGTCCCAGCCAGGCCGGCTTGACCGGCACCCCGTCCGCGTACCGTTCGACCGGCTGCTCCACAGGCTCGGCTGCTGCGGCGACGGGCGCACTCGGCGCCTCCACCACAGGCTCCGGCACGGTTTCCACCACCGGTTCCGGGGCGGGGGGCGCGTCGGAGTCCTCGAGCAGTTCCGCCACCGTGAACCGGGTGACGAACGACTGCCACGCCCCGTCCACGACGAGCAGGAACCCGTCGTCCTGTCGTAGGAGCCGACGGCGCTTGGGGTTTCTGGGGTGCGCGGGTGAGTGGTTCCGCGCCCGCCGTTCCAGCTCCGCGAGTGCCTCCTCGCGCTCTCCGGTGACGTGAGCGAGCACGTATGCCTCGGTGTGCTTGCGTTCTCCGACCCCCATGGTCGTCTCGATGACCAGTCCCCAGGTCGTCATGTCCTTCGCCGTTGCCGAGACCGTAGTCAGGTCTCGGCATTCCGGGCATTTCGGCCCGGAAGGTCCGTCTCGTCACCAGAGCGTCAGGGGCTCGGTTTGAGGACGGTCTCTCGTTTCCGTCTGCCGCTGTCGAGGCAGGGTTGCGCCACCTGCCCGCCCCGCCTCCGCCGTGCGGCGGAGGCGGGTGGTGCGGGTCTTCTGGTCGGCTCCACGAGGCTTCGACACCGCCGGGGCGGTGTCCTGGTCTCCGGCCACTCCGGTACCAGTCACGCAGGCTGCCGCGAGGGCGGCGAGGTTGAGCGCGGCGTTGTCGTCCCGGTCGATGACCAGGCCGCAGGCGTCGCATTCGTACGTCCGGACGTGCAGCGGCAGCTTGGCTTTCACCGCGCCGCACCCGGAACAGGTCTTGGAGGAGGGGTACCAGCGGTTGGCGACCACGAGGCGGGTGGCGTGGCGCTGACGGGTCTTGTAGTCGAGCTGGCGGCGGATCTCGCCGAATCCGGCGTCGGCGATCTGGCGGGCCAGACGCCGGTTGCGGAGCATGCCGGCGACGTTGAGGTCTTCGACCACGACGGTGCCGTACTCGGCGGCCACCGCGGTGGTGAGCTTGTGCAGAGCGTCTTCGCGGAGGTTTGCCACGCGGTGGTGGACCTTGTTCCGCTGGGCGTTGGCCTTCTCCCACCGCTTCGACGGCTGCTGTCCGGTGCGCCGGTCAGGGCCCTGGCGTCGGGACACGACGCGGGAGACGCGGCGCAGCTGTTTGCGTGCCCTGTCGTAGTGGCCGGGATTGGGCGCGGTGCGGATCTCACCCGTCGAGTCGGCCATGACCGCGAGGGTCTTCACCCCGAGGTCGATGCCGACCGCGGCATCCGGCCGCGTGACGCGGACCAGGCCGCGTTTCACCTCCGCCTGGAAGGACACGAACCAGCGTCCGCGCTCGTGCCGCACCGTCGCGGACAGGATCCGGGCCGTCCTGGCCTGGACGCGGTCGAGGAGCTTCGCTGTGCATTCGTGGGTGCGGACCGTGCCCAGGCGGGGCAGCGTGACGTGCCGGCCGTCGGCGTCCACGCGGATCGTGCCGGTGGTGAACCGGCAGGACAGACGTGCCTTCCGTTTCGACTTGAACCGCGGCATACCCATCGCACGGCCACGGCGCTTGCCCCGCTTCGACTTGGCGTAGTTGTCGAACGCGGCAGCGGCGTTCGCGAGGCCGGTGGAGTACGCCTCCTTGGAATTCTCCTCCCACCAGGCCGCGAACCTCGGATCGGTGTGCTTGGTCTCGTTGAACGCCTTCCGCAGGACGGGCAGCGACCATGGCCGCCATTTTGTCAGCTGCTCCTCGGCGACGCCGTAGGACTCCTCCGCGCGGCGCTGCCACCACGACGCCTCGACCCAGCCGACAGCCCAGTTGTACGCGGCACGCGCCGCGCCGCAGTGCGAACGCAGCGCATGCTCCTGGGAGGCGTTCGGGTCCAGGGCGAACCGGAACGCCTGCACCACAAAACCGGGCTGCGCCTGGAACTTCTTCACTCGGTGGCCTCGCCGGTCGCCATGGCCACCGCGCGGGCGGCGCGGTTCTTCGCCGCCCGCCGCCCGTACAGGCGGGCGCACATCGACGTGAGCACCTCGGTGATGTCTGGCACCAGGTCGTCAGCGGTCTCGGTGGGGTCGAGGACGACCAGGCGCCGCCCGGACGCCGACAGGACGGCTTCGAGATGCTCGACGCCGAACCGGGCCAGCCGGTCCCGGTGCTCGACCACGATCACCGCCGTCTGCGGGTCGGACAGCAGGCGGTGCAGCTTGCGGCGCCGCCCGTTCAGCCCCGAGCCGACCTCGGTGACGACCTCGGCGACGGCCAGGCCGAGCCCGTTCGCGCCGGCCACGACCCGGGCCGCCTGCCGCTCGAGGTCGGCCTTCTGGTCGGCGGACGACACGCGGCAGTACGCCACCACCCGCCCCGAGGTCGCAAAGACGGCCGGAGCGGACTCGGTGACCAACCACGTTCCGGACGGCGCCTGGCGGACCGGAACGGGCATCTTCCCGTTCTTCACCCATCGCCAGGCGGTCTGGTAACTCACGCCCTGCTGCCGTGCCCACTCCGAAAGCTTCACAAGGCCAAAATATTCGACATCCGCGACTAGAGATGACTATGAATGACTAGAAAATCTGTAGCAGCTTTCACCCACTCGTCCACCTCGGTCCCGCCTCCGAAGCGACACGGCCGTTCGACGGCGGAACTATTCCACGTCGACGCCGTAATCCCGGACCAGTTCCTCCAGGCCGCCCCGGTATCCCCTGCCTCCGGTGACGAAGTCCCAGTCGCCGTTCGCGCGGCGGCGGAAGGATCCCAGCACGAGGGCGGTTTCCTCCGGGCGGCCGTCGGAGACCTGTAGCTGGTCGAGCGGGGACCCCTCGGAGTCCAGCAGTCGGATGCCGGCGTCGGTGAACCCGGACAGGTCGGCCGCGGGGTCGGCGACGGGGTCGACCGCGGCGATGACGACGAGGCGGTCGGCGCGTGCCGGCAGGGCGTCGAAGGAGACCTGGACGGCGGCCCTGTCCGGCGCGACGGGGGCGAGCGTGCGCACCGTGCCGTCGGGTGTGCGGGGATTGTTGTAGAAGACGAAGTGGTCGTCGTCCAGGACCCGGTTGCCGTGGCAGACGAGCACGCACACGTCCAGGGCGACGCTGCCTGACCAGTACATGCCCAACACGTTGTGATCGTCCGTGCCGGTGGCGCTGCCGGTGTCACCGCCGGTCTCGCTGTCCGGTGCCGTCCTCTGGGCAGGCACCGGGCGTCCGCCGCCGCCCAGGCGCCCGCGCAGCCCGTGGCGGTGCAGCAGGTCGACCAGTTCGGAGCCCGCCACCAGTTCCAGGGGCTTGCCGTTGGCGAAGGTGTGTGAGCCGGGGCCGAACGCGGAGGTGGTGACCAGGACGCCCTTGTTGGCGCCGGCGTCCTGGACGGTTCCGTACAGGTCGCGGACGGCGGTCGGGGGGACGGTGTTGCGGTAGCGCTTGACCTGCACGACGATCTTGCCGCCGCGGATCGGGGCCGGGTCCAGCGCGTCGACGTCGACACCGCCGTCGTTCGAGCGCTGGGTGGTCACGGCCTGCATGCCCATGGCCCGGAACAGATCGGCGACCAGCGTTTCGAAGGCGACGGGGTCCATCTCGTACAGATCCGGCTCTTCGCCGTCCCCATGGGTGACGACGCCGTTGCCGACGTCTTCGGGAAGCCGGCCGGGCCGCACGGGCGCGTACTGGTCGGGGCGTGGGGACAACTGCCCCCGGAGGCCGTCCACCAGGCAGTTGACCGCGTTCACCTGTTCCAGGTGCAATGCGGCGAACGTCGAACGCGAAGCCATGACGGTGCCGAGGAACATGGGCGTCCGTCTGCCGGTCGCCGGATCGTGATCGTCCACGAACCCGTTCAGCGCGACTGATTCCAGCGCGCCGAACTCATCGGCTGCGAACAGGTCCCGCAGCACCAGCAGGAGACACTGCGCGAGTACGTCCCGGTACAGGGCGCGGCGTTGCGTGACCGGTCGGGGTGACTCCTTCACCTGATCGGCGTTGATCATGTAGCGCGCCGACTTCGCCTCCGGGACGACGTCGTACTTGGGCAGCTCCCAGTTCAGCACCAGCTGGCGTGCCCCCGAGTCGTACGCCGCGGACAGCCGGCGGGGCAGGTCCTCCGGCCAGCCGGTCGAGGCGTAGAGGGCGGCGGAGAAGTACTCCACCGCGGCCTCGGGATCTCCGTTGCGAAGCCCCGTCGCCATCTCCACGATGCCGGCGTTGTGCCGACGGATCTCGTCCAACTGGGCCTCGGCCCACTGCTGGTACTGCGCCTGATAGGTGGCCAACTGGTGTCGGCGCTGCGCTTCGGCGGCCTGTGCGGCCTGCCGGTCCCGCTCGAACCTGGAGCGGGCCTCCGCCTGTGCCTGCGCCCGCCGTGCGGCGGTCCAACCGCCCTGCTGCGGCTGGTACTGAGGCTGGTTCGGGTCCGGCATGCGGATGGGGTGCGCGAGCTGCCCCGGGAGAAGGCCTCGATCCGCTCCGGCCGGGTGAGCGCGCCAGCCCGGAACGCCGGAGCCCGGCACCCCGTCGTCAGCAGGCCCTGCAACGCCTCGACCTGCGCGTCGAGTTCCTGCGTACGGCGCCGAGCCTCCGCCTCGCGCTGCTCCCGGTAGGCCGCTCTCTGCTCACGGTAGCTGCGCGTGATCTCCCGCTGGTGGGCGCGCTGTTGCCGCTCCTGCTCCCGCTGGAACCTGGCTTGCGCCTCCTGTTGACGTTGCTGTTGGCGCTGCGCCTCGGCCCAGACAGCGACCAACCCGTTGGAGCGACGGCTCATGCTCGACAGGCCCTCCCCACCGGCGACCCGGCATGCGTGCACCAGGTTCCGCCCCCGTAACCAGCAGTGATGGAAAGACTTTAGTCGGCAACCGGCCGCGCGCCCACACGCTTGCTTCGGACTGCCTTCACTTCATCTTCACCGACCTGTCGCACCCGCGTCCGCGACGGCGTTGGCGGCCGGTCCCGCGGCGTTGCTCTGCCGTCACCCGTGCCCAGAGGCGTCAACTCGAGCCTGCGTCAGAGGTCTTGTGCTCGGGTGTGGCGTGTGGCACAGTCCAGCGCCACCGAGTGTCAAAAAATGACATCCAGTGCCATACGCTCCGGGAGCCCCGTTGTGAACCAGCAGCGAACCGCGCAGGACGGCACCGACGCCCTGCACGCCACGGCGAGCCGCAAAGCGGCCTTCCGTCTCTTGCCGATTCTGTGCCTCACGTACTTCATGGCGTTCGTGGACCGCACCAACGTCGGTATGGCCAAGACGTCACTCGAAGCCGACGTGGGCATCAGCGCCGCGGCGTACGGCGTCGGCGCCGGCATCTTCTTCCTGAGCTACGCGCTCCTGGAGGTGCCCAGCAACCTGATCATGTACCGCGTCGGACCGCGGCGCTGGATCACCCGGATCGCCGTGACCTGGGGTCTGCTGTGCTCCTGCATGATGTTCGTGCAGGACGAACTGTCCTTCTACGTCGTCCGGTTCCTGCTCGGCGCGGCCGAGGCCGGCCTGTACCCGGCGCTCATGTACACCGTCACGATCTGGTTCTCGCAGAAGCAGCGGGTGACCGTGGTCGGGATCCTCTACCTCGCCGTGTGTGCCGGGTTCGCGCTCGGAGCTCCCCTCGGCGGCGCTCTCATGGAGCTCCACGGAGCGGGCGGACTGTACGGCTGGCAGTGGATGTTCCTGGTCGAGGGCCTGCTCACCGTGGTCGTCGCCTACTTCGTGTGGCGCCTCGTACCCGACCGGCCGGAGGACGCACCGTGGCTGACGGAGCGGGAGGCCGCGGTGCTGAACGACCGCGCGGTCGTGCGGACCGCTCCGGGGCACGGCACCCTGAAGGGCAACGTCAGGATCGCCTTCGCCCGGCCGTTCATCCTCGCCCTGTCCCTGATCTACTTCGCGAACCAGGTCAGCAGCGTGGCGATCCAGTACAACTTCCCGTCCATCGTCGAAAGCCTCGACGTCGAAGGGGCCTTCCTGATCGGTGTCGTGAGCGGCAGCGCCGGCATCGCCTCGTTCGTCGGCGTGCTCGTGATCCCGTGGATCCAGCGCCGCGTGCGGAACGAGGTCCGGGTCCTGACGTACGTGACGGTCGCCACGGTCCCGGTGGCGATCGCGTACAGCGTCTCCGACGGTGCCGTGCTGCGCATTCTGCTGATCGACGCCGCGATGCTGCTGCTGGTCGGCATCCTCCCGCTCTACTGGTCGGTCGCGATGGCGCGGATGTCCGGGCTGATGGCCGCGGCCGGGCTCGCGTTCATCAACACGGTCGGACTGCTCGGCGGGTTCGTCGGCCCCTACCTGTACGGACTCGCCGAGGGCCGGGGAAGCGAGTCCGCCGGGTACGCCGTGCTCGTGGGCGCCGCCGTCCTCGGCGTGCTGCTCCTGCCGGTGCTGCACCGAACGGTGCGTTCCGAGGACCGGCGGACCGGCCAGGAGGCCGACGTGGGCTCTCCGGCCGGTGCGGAAGGGGTGAGGTGACCACGCGGAACCGCGCCGTCGCCGCCCGGGCCGGCCTGTCCGGCGGGTAGGCGGCGCCGACCGCGCGCGGGGAGGCGGCAGGCCCGGCCTTCCCGCGCGACCGTGGCCATAGACTCCTCGACGACTTCGCGCGACGACGTCGAGGAGTCGAGGAGGGGAGGGGCCGTGGCCGAACGGGGGCTGGAGACGAAGTACCGCATCGCGGAGACGGCGATGGCGCTGTTCCTGGAGCAGGGCTACGAGAGCGTCACCGTGGAGGCCGTCGCGGACGCGTCGCGGGTGTCGCGGCGTACGGTGTTCCGGTACTTCGACGGCAAGGACGAGCTGGCGTTCCCCGATCACTCCGCGCGGCTGGAGCTGCTGGCGCGCCACCTGGTGAAGCCGACCGGGGGGCGGTCGCCGGTGGACGTCGTCGTCGCGGCCACCGAGGTGGTGATGCTCGACTTCCTGAGCAGGCCCGAACTGGTGCTCCAGCGCTACCGGCTGACCCGGGTCGTGCCCGAGTTGCGCAGGCGTGAGGTGCTCGAGAACGAGCGCTACGTCGCCCTGACGCGGGCGTATCTGCGTGACCGACTGCCCCCGGACGGTCCGGCGTTCCTGCCGGTGGCGCTCTCCGCGCTGATCGACGCGATGCACCGGTCGGCGCTCGGCAACTTCGCCCGCAGTGGTGGGACGGTGGACGCGTACGCCGAGCTCAAGGAAGGCACGGAGTGGATCCGCCGGACCCTGGCCGAGGAACCGGCCGCCGGCAGCCCCCTGCTGTTCGCCGTGCTGCCGGACACGGCGGCCGCGCGGCACGCGTTGTCGACGCTGCGCGACGAGGCTCAGGACCTGCTCTGAACCCGGTGCGTCAGCCGCGGCCGATCCCGGGCATGCCGGACCGCACGACGGGCACCGCCGACGCGAGCACCCCGGGAACTCCGGAAACTCCGGAGCGTTCAGTTGCCGGAGGCCGTGGTGAGGGGGAAGCCGCCGCTGCCGCCGCCGCGCATGTCCTCCATGTCGAACGGGTCCGCGTCGGCCCGGACGGCATGGATACTGAGCCGCCCACTGCCCGCGGGGGCGTCCTCGGCGGCGCTGATCCGGTACTCCACGATGCGGGTGCCGTCGGCGGGCAGGTCCCGCGCACCGGACGCGCCGGTCAACGGCTGGTAGTCGTTGACCACGGCCAGCTCGACGGGGTGCCAGTCGCCGTCGGGGGCCTCGCGCCGTTCCACCGTCAGCTCGGGCTGCCGCTCGCCCGCGTAGTTCCACTCGACCTGTGCGGAGAGCGCGATGCCGCGGAGTGCCTCGCCGGTGGTGTTGCAGAGCTTGACGAGGACGGTCTGCGGTTCACCACCGGGGTGGACGGTGACGCCCTCGCGCGGGCCGGCGACCGTGGTGATCAGGTGGCCGTTGGTCCTGTCGGCCTCGGTGAGCCGGGGACAGGGCTTGGCCTGGAAGTCCGCGAAGCCGGGGTTCGGCGGGCTCTTCACGGCCGCCGGAGCACCGGGCGTCCGGGACGCCGGCGCTGAAGCACCGGGCGAGGAGTTGCCCGTGTCGCCGTCCGCCGGGGCCGACGGCCTCCCGCAGGCGGTGGTGAGGAGCACCGCCGCCCCTGCCGCGGCGACGGCGAATCCGGTCCAGCGTCTGGCTGCGCGCACGGATGCCCCTTCTCGCGGATCACTGTTCGGTGATCACGACGCCCGAAGCCCGCTCATGGTTGCGCCGCGGCCGTGATGGCGCGTCGTCGCGACGGGCGCTCCCGCGCGTCATGTCCCAACCGAAGCCGCGCGGCTGCGGCACATGGGTGCTGATGTAGAACCTTTCACTCTCATGGGCTGGAACCTGTCGTGGCTGCTGTAGACATGCGTATGCGTCGGGGTTAGTGTGTCTGCTGTCATCAGGAAGTCAGTGAGGCGTGGCAGACACGAACTGCCCGCGTGGAGACAGAGGTTCTGGCACGGCG
>NZ_JBFAKH010000045.1:0-62558 GCF_040655635.1 Streptomyces sp. NPDC050388 | reverse complement strand
CATCACGGCCCGTCCCGGTGGGGAGAGGGACTTGTACGTAGCCCTGACCCGGGCCACCAAGCGCCTCTGCACCGTCACCGTCCAGCCCGCCTGACAAATCGGGCGCCCGCCTCGTCGCCGCGGGCGCACGATGGGACAGCAGGTGGGTTTCGGCTGAATGCCTCAGATCGAGCGAGACCGGCAGCATCTCTGCGTCTCGCTCAATCTGAGGCACCGCAGGTCAGAGCTTCGTCATGCCTCACTTTGAGCGAGACGGGACAACACGGTTGACCCTCACCTTGGGGGAAGCCGCAGCATCGGTGGGGCCGGGCGAGGTGCCCGGCCTGAGGAGGAGCGAGCATGGGGCTGCTGACCATCGGGGCGTTCGCGAAGGTGTCCCGACTGTCGCCGAAGGCACTGCGCCTGTACGACGAACTCGGCCTGCTGACCCCCGCACGGGTCGACCCGGTGACCGGCTACCGCTACTACGCACCGGAACAACTGGACCGGGCCCGACTGGTCGCCTGGCTCCGGCGCCTGGGCATGCCCCTCGCCCGCATCCAGCACGTCTGCACGCTGGAGGCGGGCCCGGCGGCCCAGGAGATCCGCGCGTTCCGGGCCCAGGTCGAGGCCGACACCGCGGCACGGCGGGACCTGGCCACCTTCCTCATCGACCATCTCTCCGGGAAGGACCCCGCCATGCCCCCGACCACCGAGCCCCTGGGAATCCGTTACGCCGCACTGTCCGACACGGGCCTGGTCCGCGAGAACAACCAGGACACCGCCTACGCCGGCTCCCGCCTGCTCGCCGTCGCCGACGGCTACGGCAGTCGGGGAGCCGTCGCGAGCGCGGCCGCCGTCGACGCGCTCAAGCCCCTCGAAACCGACGGCATCCCGGCGGGCCCTCTCCTCAACGTCCTCGAGGACGCGATCGACCGGGCCGAGCACGCGGTGCACGGCGTCACCGGGAACGGCCCCTCCCCCGAAGAGGCCGGCACCACACTCACCGCGATGCTCTGGACCGGCTCCCGGCTGGCCCTCGTCCACATCGGCGACTCCCGGGCGTACCTCCTGCGCGACGGGGAGCTGTCCCTGATCACCCACGACCACACCGTGGTGCAGTCGATGGTCGACGAAGGACGCCTCAGCCCGGAAGAGGCCGCCTCCCACCCCCAGCGGTCGCTGCTGATACGGGCCCTGGGCCGGGGAGCCGATGCCACCCCCGACATGCGCCTGCACGACGCCCGGCGGGGCGACCGGTACCTGCTCTGCTCCGACGGTCTGCAGGCCGTCGTGCCGACCGAGGAGATCCACCGGGTGCTCTCCGGGACCGGGGAACCCGAGCGGGTGGTCCGCGAACTCATCGCCCTCGCCAACGGCTCCGGCGGCCCCGACAACGTCAGTTGCCTGGTCGCCGATGTCGTGGCGCTCCAGCAGTGAGCGGCGAGGGCACGCACGTCGAGTTGCACCGGATCCGCTCCCGGGAACTCATCCGTGAAACCGACGCGTACCGGCTCGCGCGACACGTCGGGAAGGCCCGGCGATTCAGACGGTGGGGGCGCCGAACCACCGGGGCAGGCGGCTGAGGAGGTCCTGCTGGTCGTCGCCGGCCCATGCCACGTGGCCGTCCGGCCGCAGCAGCACCGCGGGGACGTCCAGGTCCTCGCCGTCGTCGACGACGGCGAGGACGTGGTCGACGCGGTCGGCCCAGCCCGCCACCGAGAGCCGGCCGGTCCGGTCGAGCAGCAGTCCGCGGCCGCCGTGCATCAGCTCGTAGAGGCGGCCCTGCTTCAGCCGCACGTCCCGCATCCGCCGGCCGAGCAGTTCGTGTCCCTCGCCGAAGTCGTAGCGGACTCCGGTCGCGGTGATCATTTCGGTGACGTACCGGTTCACCTCCTCGAAGTCCATCAGCTTCGAGAGCAGTTCCCGCAGCGCGGTCGCGCCCGGATCGGTTCCCAGCAGCGCGATCTGCGCGCGGGTGTTGTCCAGCACGGCCGCGCCGACCGGGTGCCGTTCGGCGTGGTAGCTGTCCAGCAGTCCTTCCGGTGCCCAGCCGGCCACCGCGGCGGCCAGCTTCCAACCGAGGTTGAAGGCGTCCTGGATGCCGAGGTTGAGGCCCTGCCCGCCGGTCGGCGGGTGGATGTGCGCCGCGTCGCCGGCCAGCAGCACCCGGCCGACCCGGTAGCGCTCGGCCTGCCGGGTGGCGTCGCCGAACCGGGACAGCCAGCGCGGGGAGTGCACGCCGAAGTCGGTGCCCGCGCAGGCCCGCAGCCGCTGCTTGAACTCCTCGAGGGTCGGCGCGCTCGCACCGTCCTCGGCCACGCCGTCGGCGGGCACGATGACGCGGAAGACGCCCTCCTTCCCGTCGTCGTTGGGGATGACGCCGAACCGCAGCTGGGTCTTGCGGACCTCCGCGACGACGGCGGCGACCGTCTCCGGGTCCTCGGTCATCTCCATGTCGCCCAGCAGCGTCTCGACCGTGGCGGGCTCGCCGGGGAAACCGACGCCGAGCCGCTTGCGCACCACACTGCGGCCCCCGTCGCAGCCGACGAGGTAGCGGGCGCGCAGCCGCGCGCCTCCCCCTCCCCCGGCGGCCACGCCCCCACGGCCGGGGAGACCCCCACTGGCCAATTCGACGGTCACCCCGTCCTCGTCCTGGCTCAGGCCGACCACTTCGCAGCCGCGCCGGATCTCGGCACCGAGCTCGAGGGCACGCTCGCCCAGCAGCCGCTCGGTGACCGGTTGCAGGGTGGAGAGGCCGTACGGGTGAGCCGTGTCCAACCGGTCCGGCCACGGCTTCATGATGCCGCCGAAGAAACCACCGACCTGGAACTTCTCACTGACCGCGAGGAACCGGTCCAGCAGGCCGCGCTGGTCCATCATCTCGACGCTGCGCGTGTGCAGGCCACGACCGCGTGACTGCTCGGTCGGCTCGGTCAGTCTCTCCAGTACGACCACACGCACGCCGTGCAGCCGCAGCTCGCCCGCCAGCATCAAGCCGGTCGGCCCGCCGCCGACCACGATCACGTCGATCACGTCGTTGACGTCGTTGACGTCCGTCACGGAAACCCCCAGAACGATGTCGATTGCCGGCCGGCTCTCCGCGTCGCGCTGCGGGCCCCGCACGGGACGAAAGAGCACGCACTTCGCGAACACCTGATTTCCCCAGGTTCCGGCCTCGGGCGACGATTCTGCGTCACGACCCGGGTCTTGCCGCAAGCCCCCCGGTGCGCTATACGTTGAGAGTGGCGAGGAGTGGGCGAACCTCCTTGCCTTTTCCTTTGTCGGCGGCCTTTTCCTTCGTCGGCGCTCTTTACTCGACCGGCCTCAGAGCATCAGCAGCAGCCGCGTGTTCGCCACGAGCTTCCGGTTCACGCTGGTGCTCTGCACGAAGATCGTGAAGTCGTCGTTGTGGTCCGGCTTGACGCGGACCTCCATGTCCGGCAGGCCGAGCAGGGCGCGGGCCTCGGGCCCCGTGTACACCCGGTCCGTCTTCTTCTCCAGCACCGCGATCTGCTTCTGCGCCTGGACCTTCTCCGACTTGCTCAGCTGGTAGAACGCACCACCGGTGCGGTAGGCGTGCCCGCATTCGATGACCCACTCCCGGATTCCCGCGTCACGGGCCACCGGGATCAGCTGGTACTTCGACGGATCCACCGGGGCGAGGCCGGCCGCCTTGATGGTGTCCTTGTTGACCGCGTCCGCGCCCGTGGAGAACACCGCCCGCGATCCCCGGATGCCCTGGGTGCGGCCCACCATGAACTTCTCGGTGGCCTGCTGGATGACCTGCCCGGCCTCCTCCAGCCCCTGGGTGCTCGTGGCGTCCCAGATGGCGATGTTGTCCTTCGGGAAACCGCACTGCATGGCCTCGCGCTTGCCCATCTGGTCCGGCACGAGGACGGCCAGCGTCCAGTTGTCCTCCTGTGTCTGGAACATCTCGGCCACGGCCCCTATCAGCTCACGCTGGTCCCTGGCAGGGGCGTCCGGGCAGCGATGGCTCGCGTTCTCCTGCCCGTCGGTGAGGACGAACGTCAGGAAGCTGTGGTCGCCGTACAGTTGGGCCGTCTGCGCCAGCTCCCGCTGGGACTTCAGCGCGGCCGCCAGCAGAGCCGTCATCCCCCCGACCCGGTACATCTGCCGCAGCGACGGCATCCGCAGCACGTCCTTGTCGTAGATGACGCACTCCACCGTGTCGGCGAAGACGTACACCGTGACACGGGTCTCCTGGTCCAGCTCCCTCGACCGGCGGGCGAGGTACGCGATCTGCTGGTCGGCGACTTCGACGACCTTGCCGCTCAGGTGCGACATGGACGAACTGGCATCCAGGACAAGGGCGACGTGGTTGATGTAGTTCTGGGTTCCGGACATGACAGATCCCCCTCTTTCCGGCTTTCCGGCTTTCCGGCTTTCCGGCTTTCCGGCTCGATGGTCCTACCGTCTCACCCACCACTGACAATCGGCCTCGGCTTCCGGACCGGAGGAAGGGCCCACCCGACCAGGGGCGCAGCCGGGACGCGGCACTCCCGTTCCGCAGCCGGCTACACCAGGGCGCGCGCCAGATACGGGTTGGCGGTGGTGCGGACGGGCAGGCCCAGGGAGCCGGTGGCGGCGGCCAGGGTGACCGCGTAGGAGCCCACCGCGCGCTGGACGTCGGGGGCGTCCAGGCTCGCGCCGGTCACCATCCGGTCGAGGTCGATGTAGGCGGAGCGCACGATCTCCAGCCGGCGGTACACCTGCCAGTCCTTCCGCCAGTCACGGGTGTACTCGGACGGCAGCCCGCGTTCCCAGCGGCGGAACATCCGCTCGCGGATCTCCGGCCGGGTGGGCGTCAGGTGCATGTGGCGCACCAGGTCGTAGAGCGGGTCGCCGACCAGGGCCATCTCCCAGTCGATGAGGGTCAGCGCGAAGGCGTCGTCCCTGCGGACCAGGTTCCACGGGTTGAGATCGCCGTGCAGCAGGGAGAGCTCTCGGTGGCTCACCTCGTGGCGGGAGAGGATCTGGCGGAGGCGGGCCGCGTCCGGCAGTCCCAGATGCCGCGCCAATAGCTGCGAGTTCCTGGGCAGTTCGGCCACCAGGGTGACCAGTTGGTCTTTCAGCCGGCGGTGGAAGCCCCGCTCCCCGGCCAACGGATCGAGCTGTTTGAAGTCCACCAGGGTCAGGGCGCAGAGCTGGTCCACGAGGCCGTCCGCCTCATGCGGCAGCAGGCCGTCCACCGGGTGCTCCGGGGGGCGGTCGACGTCGTCCGGCCCCTCGTAGGTGTGGATGGCGAAGGGGTCGTCCGGGTGGCTGACGCCCAGTGCCAGGGCCCTCGGCGCGGCCACGGCGACGGGCGCGTCCGCGATGGCCCGCAGGACGGCGTGCTCGCTGAGGAAACTGCGTTCCCGGCGGCACGCCTCGGGCCATCTCCGCCGGACGACCACGGGACGGGTCGAGCCCGGCACCCGCACCACGGTGTTGAGGTGCGCGGTCCCCTTGAACACGCGGCCCGCCGGCGCGGCCCCCTCCACCGCCAGGGCCTCGCGCACCGCGGACCCGGGGAAGTCGTCGGGCGGGTCGAGGCGCCGGTCCCCCTCCCAGTTCAGGGCCGGGGCGATCACGCCGCGACCGCCCCGGCCGTGCTCGCCGCGGGACGCCAGCCAGCGGAGCAGGGCGCTCTCGATCTCCCGCTCCCCGGGCACGTTCCCGAGCCGCAGCGGCCGGGCGGCCGCCTCGAGCGCCCTGCGCACCTGGGCCGTGGCCTCGTCCAGGCCCTTCTGGGTGAACGATTCCGCCAGGGACCGCGCCGCCCTCATCACATCGGGGTACACGCTCTGCGCCCGTTCGAAGGCCAGGTAGTGACGCAGGTCCCTGCCCAGGCCGTTGACGGCGGCCGGCCGGACCTCCCGCATGGCGTCCGCCCAGGTGTCGACCACCTCGGGCCGTTGGTGGCTCGGGTACCGCATCCGCACCAGATGGGTCGCGAGGTCGTGCAGGGGGTCGCCGTAGGTCGCGAGCTCCCAGTCGACGCAGACGAGGGGCGGGTCGCCGCCGTACGACACGATGAGATTGTCGCGGTGCAGGTCCGCGTGGAGCAGGCCGTACGGCCGCCGGGCCATGGCGGGGATCCGCCCGGCCAGCCCGGTCAGGGCGTCCTCGGGAATGCCGAGGGCCACGAACAGGCCCCCGAACGTGGACCAGTTGGGCCGTCTGATCTGCTGGTCCGCCAGGTGGGCCAGCGTCCGGAGGAATCCCTGGCCGTCCGTCTCGTCGCGGGGCCAGACGGACGGCAGCAGAGGCAGCGTGTCGCGCCGCACCCGGGCCGTCTGGGCCAGCAGCCCCGCCAGCGCCTTCATGAGCAGGGTGTCGACCGGTTTGTCGTTCGCGCAGACGCTGGAGAGCGGTACGCCCTCCGCATAACTGTGGATCGCGAAGCCTTCCCCCTTGGCCAGGCACCGGGGCACGTGCGGGAGGGCTCCCTTGATGGCGCCGAGGATCTCCTCCTCGTTCTGCCAGGTTCTGATCACCACCGGCAGCGCCTCGGTGCGCCGGACCCGCACGGTGACGGACGTACCGACGTCGCGGCCCAGTGGTTTCGCCATGGCCGGTGTGACCGGTACGACGTAGTTCTGGTTGTGGTGTCCGCTGATCGACCGTCCCTCCCGCACGGCCAGGTCGACGAAGGCGCGGTATCCGGGGTCGGGCGCGGGGCGCTCCCCGGGGGCGGGACGGGGAAGCGAAGGTGCGCCCACTGACCACTCCGGAGGTGCGAGGGAGTCACGACATGGCAAACGGTAAGCGTGAGGCCGATGTCGCGCGCGCTGGACGCACGCGACGGAGTGGCACGCGTACCCGTACGCACCAGGTGGTGTGTCACCGCGCTGCGTGAGGACGCGTGAGCTCGTTCGGGATCGGCTGGTCAGCCTCTTGGTACGAACGTCGAAGAGCGTTTGCTCAGTCGGTGCGGGCATGCTACAGCAAGCCGACCGGGGCCCCGCTCGCTCGTCGCCGCACGACACCGGCACGTCGGCTCACGCATCGGTGGAGAGCAGTTCCCCCACCGGGTCGTACCACTGCCGCACGCTGTCCACGAAGACCGTGCCGGAAGACGTGGGGTCCTCGTCCTTCACGTGGTGGGTGAGAGTGGCACCGAGCCCCAGGACGTCGAGGGCCGTGATGATCTCGCCGGATTCCAGCTCCATCGGCCGTTCCACCACCTCGTACATCCCGTGCAGGGCCTCGACGGCGTTGAACGGACAGAGCTTGAAGGCGGGGATCAGCGGCGCGTGCCGGATCCGGACGCCGACCGACGGCGCCGGTCCCTCCGTCTGCAGGTCCCGCAGTGCTCCTTGGAGCGAGACGGTGTACCACTCGGTCATGGTCCGCAGCCGCTGCCTCAGCCGTGGGTCGTTCCTGTCGTCCTCGCCCCCGGGGCAGCGGGCCCGGCGGGACGGGCTCGCGGTGGGGGCGGCCGTGGTGCCGGCCCTGCTGGGGGTTCAGGCCTGAGGGTTGGAGCGGATGTGTTCGAGCACGGGTTCCAGTGAGGACAGGATCGTGGTGGCGCCCGCGTCCCGCAGCACCTTTTCCTTCCGCTCGTTGCGGGCGTAGCCGACGAAGGGCACGCCGGCCGCCTTCGCGGCGTACAGGTCGGAGGGGGTGTCGCCGATCATCAGGGCGGAGTCCGGGGCCGCGTCCATGGCGTTCAGGGCGCGGTTGACGCAGTGGGGGTCCGGTTTGAGCAGGCTGAGCTGCCGGGTGCGGCCGTAGACGTGGGGGGCGAAGCAGCCGAGGAGGTCGCGGTCGGCGAGGTACCTGCGGACCACGCGGGGGGAGTTGTTCGTGGTGACGGCCAGTCGGGAGCCCGCCGCGGTCCAGGTGCGGATCAGCGGGTCGGCGTAGGGGGTGGGCAACGCCGAGGAGGTGGCCCGCAGTTCCTCCTCGGTGAGCCGTGCCTCCAACTCCTCCACCAGGTCGCTGCCCGGGTGCCGGCGGTCCACGGCGCGGAGCACCACGTGCGGGTCCAGGGACTCGCGTTCGGCCTCCGTCAGCAGGCCGTGCAGGCCCCGCCCCTCCAGCCGGTCGACGAGCACCTTCGCCACCCGCTGCGCCGAGTGGCCCGCGAACAGTCGGCAGACAGGGCCGTCGAAGTCCCACAGCACCGCACGGGCGCCCCCGATCAGATCGTTCAGCTCGCTCGGATCGTTCGGATCCGTGGAAGGCTTCCGGTCCCTCTCGGGCTCGTGTGTCACCGGATCGGTCCGCGTCGCATCAGAAGTCACCAGGAGAGTGTCAGGTCCGTCGTGATGGTTTCCCAGAGGGCGTCGAACCACTTCTGCGATTCCTCCACGAACGCCTGGTCCCGTTGCCCGGCCTGTCTGGCGAAGAGGAAGAGCAGGGACTGGGAGCCGAGGGCGTCGTACATGTCCAGGGTCTGGGTGCCCCACTCCTCCTCGCGCCTGGCGAGCATGTAGTACCCGAGGAGTGCCTCCTGCCCGTTGAGCAGGTAGAGCTTCACCGGCGGGGTGAAGGGCAGGGCCCGGAAGGAGACGCGGACGTCGATGCCGTGGGTGTGGCGGACTGCCTGCAGGTTGTGCTGGAGCACCTGGGCCTGTGCGTTGCGCATCTGCAACCACCGCTCGTGCACCGGGTCGCCGCCCTCGGCGTCCTCGGCGACCAGGACGGGGAAGGCCAGGTTGATCTTCCGGGACGGCAGGAGGACACGGAACTCGATCGACTCGGGGCGGAGCGTGCCCTCATGGATCAGCCGCACGGGTTCACCGAGGGCGACCATCAGGGTCTCGGACGTGTGGCACACGACGTCGATACGGACGTGCGCCGCCGAGAAGGCCTCGGTGAGGCGGGGGGCCAGGCCGACCATGGTCCGCTGGGGTTCCTCGGGGACCGAGGTCGGTACGGCGACCCGGGGCGGGCTGCCCTTGCTGACGTTGCTCAGGAGGCCGTCCTCCCGAAGGACGCGCAGGGCCTGACGGACGACGCCGCGCTCCACGCCGAACTCCACGGCGAGCTCGGCCTGGGTGGGCAGGCGCTCGCCGACCTTGAGCTCCCCGGCGCGGATGCGTTCGCGCAGGGTGTCGGCGATCTCCTGGGGCGTTTTCCTCTTGTCACCGTTCACTGCGACGTTCTCCTGGGTCACGACCAAACGCTACAACTTTGATCCATCTATGGGGAGTTGTTTGGAAGTTGTTTATAGATGCCTGCCAAGTGGGGACAACTTAGCTAGAGTTGGTTGCCAACTTGGGCAACTCGACCGGGTTGGCGGAAGTTCCTCTTCCGCCGCCGGGGAAGCCCGAAGGGGGAATTCCGTGCCTGTCCTCGCCCTCATCTCCGCGGTGGTCGTCATCACCGTCGAGCAGTACGTCGAATGGAAGTACGGCATCGCCGGCATCGTCGGCCTGCTGCTGCTCACCGCGGGCATCAAGGCCAAAAGCCCCGGTGTCAGCTCCGCGGGAGCGGTCCTGCTCGCCCTGCTGGTGGCGCGGCCCGCCCTGTGAGCCGCCGGCGCCCACGGCCGGAAGACGTCAGCTGGTGAGCACCAGCTCCGAACTGATCGTCTTCCACAGTGCGTCGAACCACAGGCGGGACTGCTCCACGAAGGCGGCGTCCCGTGTCCCGGCGCCCTGATCGAAGCCGAACAGCACGGACCGGACGCCCTGCGCGTCGTACGTCTGAAAGTTCTCCTGGTCGATCTGCGCCTCGCTGCGTGCCAGCGTGTAGTAGGCGAACAGCGCCTCCTGCCCGTTGAGCAGGTAGAGCTTCACCGGCGGGGTGAAGGGCAGGGCCCGGAAGGAGACGCGGACGTCGATGCCGTGGGTGGCGCGCAGGGCGAGCAGGTTGTGCCGGAGCACCTGGCCCTGGGCGTTGCGCATCGCCAACCACCGCTCGTGCACGGCGTGGTCGTCGCCGCGGTTCTCCACCGCCACCGGGAAGGCGAGGTCGATGTCCCGGCTGGGCAGCAGGACACGGACGTCGACCTTGGCCGGTTTCAGTCGCCCGGCGTGGATCTGGCGCAGCGGTGCGCCGATCGCGAGGGTGAGGGATATGGCGGTCAGGCAGACGGCGTCGATCTCGACGCGCTCGGCCGCGAACGCGGCGGCGATACGGGGCGCCAGGGCCACCGTGGTGGGCTGCGGCGGTGCTCCGGGGCCGGTCGGCGCGCTGCCGGGGTCGACGGCGACGGTCGCGGGGGCGCCCTTGGAGGCATCGGTGAGGAGCCTCTCGGACCGCAGGACGCGCAGCGCCTGGCGCACGGTACCGCGCTCGACGCCGAACTCCTCGGCGAGCCGGGCCTGGGTGGGCATGCGTTGGCCAGGGCTCAGCTCCCCGGACTTGATCCGGGCGCGCAACGCGTCGGCCACCTCGCGATGTGCCCTCTGTGGCCGCTGTGACCTCTTCCGTCCATTGACGGGGGCGTATTCCGGGTCCACGACCGAACCCTACAACTTCGCGCCATCTTTGGGCAGTTCAGGGAAAGGTGGTTATGAGCCGGTTCCAAGCGGAGATAACTGAAGAGAAGTTGGTCGCCAACTTGGGCGACCTGGTCGAACCTCTTGGGAGGTTGGCTCCCCACGGCGACCGTCGGGAGCACTTCTCGAGGAGCCGGCCGGGCTTCTCTCCTGGAGGGGAGCCGGGAACCCGGCCGGTCAGCACCACGGCGCGGCATCGCGACAACCACAACTGAACAGCAAGCAGCTACGGATGACGGCCCGACACCCGCCGTCGGCAGACAGGCCGGCCGGAGGAGGGAAAGGGGGAGAGCAGCAGCAGAAGTGCTCAGAAGAGGTCCGGGCACCACGGGCGCCTGGACGTACGCAGCAGGGCGTCGGCCTGACGGGCGGCGCCCGCTCGTTCTTCCCGCACCCGGCCCAGCGCCGCCAGCCGCACCGCCGACTCGTCGCCCAGCCACAGCGCCGCCAACTCGGCGACGTCCAGCGTGAGATCGGCGTCCGCCGTGGTCGCCGCGCAGACTCCGGTCCCGTCCGCCGAGGCCTCCAGCCGGTAGCGGCCACCGGCCGGCCCCGCGCCGTCCGCCACCTCCAGCACCAGCGTCCCCGCCGCGCCGTACGTCCGGGCCTCCAGCGCCCGTACGACGTCCAGCACGCGCACCCACAGCCAGTCCGTCTGGGTCGTCACGGCTGCCGCGCGCGGGTCCGGCAGGAAGGACGGGAGCAGGTCGTCGGGGGCCCGCCAGCCGCTCTTCACCTTCACGATCCAGTCGATCGAGCACAGGTAGTGCCACAGCGCGCGCTCCGCGGCCGGGCTCACCGCGAGCAGCCAGTTCACCCGCGCCGTGTTCTGCGGCTGCATGGCGTCGCCCCAGTTGTCGTCCGCCTTGTAGGAGACCATGCCCTCGACCTCGCCGTCCGCCGAGCGGTACACGGCGAAGTAGGGCTCGGTCCAGGTCGGGCGGTGGCTCAGGGCGCCGGTGGCGAACTTCCACCACTGCTCCGTACGGCTGACGGCACCCGGCTGGGCCACCCGCAGCCGCTCGTGCAGCTCCGGGCCGAGCTTGCGCACGTCCTCGGCGTCCACGAGGTCGACGCGTCCACCGTCCCCGGGACCCGCCCAGCGCGGGTCGAGGCCGCTGCGCGGGACGTCGACGGTCCACTCGGTCATCCAGGTGGCGGGGCCGAAGCCGTACCGGCCGTAGATCGGGTACTCGGCGGCGATGAGCGTCGCGACGACGTCCCCGCGCTCCTTCGCGGCGGCGAGGTCCTGGGCCATCATGCGGGTCAGCAGGCCGCGCCGGCGGTGGGTGGGGCTGACCGTGACGTTCGATATGGCGTCGGCGGGCACGACGGCGCCGCCGACGGCGGTGAGCTCCTGGGCGAAGGAGCGGAGCGTCGCGACACACCGGCCGCCGTCGAAGGCCCCCAGCGACCGGCCCGGCTGGAACTCCGGGCGCCGCGCGTCGAGTTCCTCCCGGGTGGGAGTGGGCTCGCGCAGGAACCCGGTGTTCAACGCCCGGTTCCAGTCCGCGAACTCGGTCTCGGTGATCGGGCGTACGTCGATGTCGGCACGGGAGGCGTCGGCGCTGGAGGTCATGCGTTCACGGTAGATCGCGCCCGGGCGGGGTGTCGCGCACTTTTCCGCCCGTCCGACCGCCTGCCCCGGCGCCCCCGCCTCACCCGAGCAGGTCGTCGACCTGGGCCTCCCCCTCGCGGTACCGGCGTGCGATCTCCGCGCCGCAGTCGTCCGCGGTGCGCTGCAACCCCTGCCGCCGCCGGGAGACCTGCTCCTCGTACCGCACGAGCCGGCCCATCGCGGCGCGCAGTTCCCCGTCCGTACGCGCTCCCAGGTCCGAGAGCTCCACCTCGGCGAGCATCTCCGCCGCCAGCCGCCGGGACTCCTCGCTGCGCGGGGTGCCCAGGGTCACGTGGCGGGCGGAGGAACGGTGGCGGGTCGGCGTGTCCCGCAGGATCTCCGGAAGCCGCTCCACCACGGACGCCTCCACCGGCGCGACGACCGGTACCGCGCCCCCGCCGTATGCGCCCCCGCCGGACGCGCCCCCGCCGGACGCGCCCCCGCCGGACGCGCCCCCGCCGGACGCGCCCCCGCCGGACGCGCCCGCGTCGGACGTGCCCCCGCCGGCACCGACACCCACCGGCCCGTCCACCGGCGTACGCCGGGCCAGTTCCGCCCGCAGGATGTCGATGCGCCCCTGGAGCAGCCGCCGCACATAGCTGAGGTCGGCCTCGTCGCGCTGCGCGTCACGGCGCAGCGCGCGCAGGTCGGGCAGGCTGCGCGCGATCAGCTCGGGCTCCGGTGCCGGATCGGGTTCCCATGTCGGACTGTCCGTGCGCTGGGCGGGCGGACGGTGGAAATCGTGTTCCCCGAGGCGTTCCCCGACCCCCACTCCGATCGACGCCGACAGGACAGGGCCGGGCTGCTGCCCGGTTCCTGGTGTGCTCATGTGCCTCAACCGTCCCCTCGACCGGTGTGTGCCAGCATCGTGCCACCCCTGGCGGCCGCTATGTGACCGAGTGCCCCTGATCCACCCCAGATGGGGGGTAAGGAGTAAAAATAGCCCGACCGGGGCCTCGCGCGGGCCGACGTCGGTCATCCGTTCGCCGACCGGCATGATGGACGTATGCGTGCGGTGGTGCAGAGGGTGGACGGCGCGAGCGTCGTCGTGGACGGCGAGACGGTGGGGGCGATCGAGGGCGAGGGACTGTGTGTCCTCGTCGGCGTCACCCATGAGGACACCAAGGAGAAGGCGGCCCAGCTGGCCCGCAAGCTCTGGTCGGTCCGGATCCTCCAGGACGAGAAGTCGTGCAGCGACATCGACGCGCCGCTCCTGGTGATCAGCCAGTTCACCCTTTACGGCGATGCCCGCAAGGGCCGTCGCCCCACCTGGAGCGCCGCGGCCCCCGGGGACGTCGCCGAACCCCTCGTCGACGAGGTGGTGGCCCGGCTGCGTTCCCTGGGCGCGACGGTGGCGACGGGCCGCTTCGGCGCGCAGATGCGGGTGTCGCTGACCAACGACGGCCCGTTCACCGTCCTGCTGGAGGTCTGACCCCCGGGCCCTCGGACACCCGGGCCCTCGGGCCGAAGACCCGGCGCTCAGGGCTCGACCACGGTCTCCTGCGCCGCCGCCGTGTCCCCGGCCATCAGGCGGGCGTCGACGGGGACGTTCCGCTTGATCAGCGCGAGGGCGACCGGGCCCAGCTCGTGGTGGCGTACGGACGTGGTGACGAAGCCGATCTTGCGCCCGTCCGGCCCGTCGTCGGCGAGCCGGATGTCGGTGCCGGCCGGCGGCAGGTGGACCTCGCTGCCGTCCAAGTGCAGGAAGACCAGCCTGCGCGGCGGCTTGCCCAGGTTCTGGACCCGGGCGACCGTCTCCTGGCCCCGGTAGCAGCCCTTCTGCAGGTGCACCGCACCGCCGATCCAGCCCAGCTCGTGCGGGATGGTGCGGTGGTCGGTCTCGAAACCGAGCCGCGGGCGGTGCTGCTCGACCCGCAGCGACTCGTGGGCGAGGATGCCGGCGGGCGGCCCCGCCTTCTCCGCGAACGACTCCAGGTCGGCGCGGGGCAGGAACAGGTCACGGCCGTACGGCGTCTCCCGGACGACCACGCCCTCGGGCACCTCCGCTATGGAACCGGCCGGCAGGTGCACCACCGCGAAGTCGGCGGTGCGGTCGGCGACCTCGACCCGGTAGAAGAACTTCATCGACTCCAGGTAGGCGATCAGCGCGTCCTGGGTGCCGGGCTCGATGTGGGCCCAGACCGTCTCGCCGTCGTCGACCAGGTAGAGCGCGTGCTCGATGTGGCCGTTCGCGGAGAGGATCAGCGCCTCGGTGGCCTGGTGCGGCGGGAGGTCGCTGACGTGCTGGGTGAGCAGCAGATGCAGCCAGCTCAGTCGTTCCGCCCCGGAGACGGTGACGATCCCGCGGTGGGACAGGTCGACGAAGCCGGTGCCGTCGGCGAGGGCGCGCTGCTCGCGGAACAGGTCGCCGTAGTGCGCGGCCACGCCTTCGTCCACGCCCTCGGCGGGGACGGCGCCGGACAGGTTCAGCAGGGGGCTCTTCATACCCCCAGCCTACGACTCGGTAGTTGAACGCTTCAGGGAGCAGTCCTCGCAGCGGCCGAAGATCGCGAAGTGCTTCATGTCCGTGTCGAAACCGAACATGTCGCGCAGCTTCGCCGTGAACTCGGCGGCCACCTCCACATCCGCCTCGATCACGTTGGTGCAGTCACGGCAGACGAGGTGGATGTGGTGGTGCCGGTCGGCGAGGTGGTAGGTCGGGGCGCCGTGCCCGAGGTGGGCGTGGCTGACCAGACCCAGTTCCTCCAGGAGCTCCAGCGTGCGGTAGACGGTGGAGATGTTGACCCCCGACGCCGTCTTGCGCACTTCCACGAGGATGTCGTCGGGGGTCGCGTGCTCCAGCGTGTCGACGGCTTCGAGCACGAGTTGGCGTTGCGGCGTCAGCCGGTAGCCGCGCTGCCTGAGGTCGCTCTTCCAGTCGGTGCTCACCACACCACGAGTCTAGGACGTGGAGCCCGGAACCCGGGGCCGTGCGGCCCGGGAGCTCACTTGAAGAAGGCGATTCCGTCGTCCGGCATGTCGTCGGGCAGGGCCTTGGCCCAGCGCTCGACGTCCTCCGGGGTGACGACCTTCTTCAGGTGTGCCGACATGTAGGGACGCAGCTCGACCTCGGGGGTCTGCTTCTCACCGACCCACATCAGGTCGCTCTTGACGTAGCCGTACAGCCGCTTGCCGCCGCTGTAGGGGTCGGCGGCGGCGGTGCGCGCCACCGCGTCCGTCACCAGGTCGATCTGCGGCTTCTGGTCGGCCAGCTCGCCGTACCAGATCTCGATGACGCCGTCGTCGCGGGTCATCGTCACCTCGACCTTGCGGGCGGCGTCGATCCGCCAGAAGCCGTGCTCGGACTCCAGGGGCCGGACCTTGTTGCCGTCTCCGTCGAGCACCCAGGTGTGGGAGCTGTACTCCAGGAAGTCCCGGCCGTCGTGGGTGAAGGAGACCTCCTGCCCGAAGTTGCACTTCTCGGCGCCGGGGAAGTCGTGCACCCCGGCGCCCGCCCAGTCGCCGAGCAGGAAGGCGAGCGGCACGAGGTCCTTGTGGAGGTCGGACGGGATCTCGATCATCAGTGACAGTTCCTGGACGTGGGCGGTCAGCGCTGGCCCTGGTACAGCTTCTTCACGGCCAGCCCGGCGAAGGCGAGGACGCCGACGCAGACCAGAGCCAACAGGGCTGAGAAGAAGATCTCCACGGGTGCTCCTTGAGCGGGTGCGGTGCGGTTCGTGTACACAGGTCCGGCCCCCAGCTTACGCGGCCGGGACCCGGCCCTCCGTATGAGGTGCGCCTCCACGCCCCCTCGCCGGGTCAGCTCAGCAGCCGGCTCTGCAGGACCACTGTCTGCTGGAAGGGCACGGCCCGGGCGCCGCCCTTGCGGGACTGGACGACGAGGACCAGGGTGTCGCCGAAGCCGAGGTAGGCGTGACGGACCTGTTCGGCGCCGTACGGTGCCGCCTCGACGTAGGACATCCAGTGAGCCCCGTCGGCCCGCGCCGGTCTCGGGTAGTTCTCGTCGAACTGGGACTCGTCGGTGCCGCGCAGCCGGTACTTGGGGCTGCTGGCCGGGGTCAGGCCGTCCTGGAACAGCGAGTCGACGACGGCAGCTGTGTCGAATCGCAGCAGGTAGATCCGGGTCCTGGTGCCGTCCTCCGTGGTCCAGCCGCGGGCCGCGATGTGCCGCAGACCGCGGTCGACGAGTTCTTGCCGGAACTCGTCCCGGTCCTCCGCGACCGCGTACTCCGACAGGAAGACCCCGGTGTCCAGCCAGCCGTCCTCGCCCCGCAGCGTCGCGTCGCCCTTCGCGCCTTCGGGCGCCGGGAGCACGAGTTCGCGCAGGTCGACGTGGTGGGTGCCCGCCCTGTTCGACTCGGCGAGCGGTCCGGGGCTGCCGGAGGGCAGCGGCGGCCTGGTGAGCTCGGGGTAGTCCCAGCGCCCGTCCGACTCGGTCGCGAGCCCCGGTACGTCGGTGCGCTCCATGCGCGTGATGCCGTATGCGGTGGACGTGCCGACGGCGGCGAAGACGGCGACGGCGGCGGTCCAGCGCAGCACGGCGCGCAGCACGCGGCGGTCCTTCGCGGCAGCGGGCCCGGCCTGGGGTTCTTCGGGGGCCGGGGGCTCCGAGGGATCCGAGGGAGGCGGTGTGAGGACGTGCTGCTCGGTCATACCGACTCCCCCGGCTCGGTGATCCGGTCGAGCTGTTCACGGAGCAGCATCGCGGCCTCCTTGGTCTTGAGTGGGGCGGCGCCGTCGGTGATCGCGGTGACCAGCACGTTGCCGACGTGGGCGACGCAGTACATGGTCTCCAGCTCCACCTCGTCGTCCTTCGGCGGCAGGAAGCAGTGGGCGTTCTTGTGGCCCTTGATCTTCGGGCCGTCGCGGAAGACGTCCATGGCGTCCAGGAACTCGCTCTGGAACCGTGCCGTCTCCCGGACGGCAGAACGGTTCTCCATCTGTGCGAGCTCGATGCTCATGGTGAAGACGTCTTCCGCGGGTCCCCAGCGCACGACGTCACCGGTGACGTAACTGCGCATCGCCAGGCCCGTGATGCGCTGCCGGTCGATCGCCTTCTCCAGTTGCCTGCGCTGGGTACGCGGCATTCCCTGCAGCCGCTCCTTGCGCAGGGCCGTGGCCTGCTCCCCGCTGAGCACGGCGTCGGCGCCGAACGTCCCGAGGTCGGGGCCGCGCTCGTACCCCTTGCTCCCGTAGGGCACGAGCATGCCGGCGAGACCGGTCGGAGCGGCCTTCTTCCCGTCGGCCGCCTCGGCCTCGTCGAGGTCCCAGGTGGGGGCGCCCGGGTCACGGTCGGCGTTCTCGACGGTGACGACGGTGTAGCCGGCCCCGCCGAGGACGACGGCGGCCAACAGCACGCTCCCGGCCACGGCGGCGATCCGACCGCGGCGCGGGCGCTTCTTCGTCGGCGCGGGTTCGGATGCGGGACCGGGCCCGGCGTCCGGTTCAGGCACGGCGTCCGGTTCGGTCGTGGACTCGGGGGCGGGCACGGCCTCCTCGAGGGCGGGCACGGCCTCGGGGTCGGGGGCCGACCCTGCCGCGACCGCGTCCGTCGGCCTCGGCTCGTCCGAGGAAGCGTCAGCCGGGGTGGGGTTCTCGCTCACAGCCGCTCCATCTGGCGCTCGGCAAGGCCGAGGATCTCCTTCTTGGAGATCCGCTCGGTGTCCGTGACCCATATCTCCATGTGGATGTCACCACGCCAGGCGTGCGCCTCGGCTCTGTACACGGGTAGATAGCCGGGCTCGGAGTCGGGCCGGGTGTAGACGTACGCCATCCCGCCGCCGGTGCCGGGTATGTCCCAGCTGTCCACGCCGTCCTCGCTTTCGGTCCAGTACTGGGCGCCCTCGGCGTAGTCGGCGGCGGCGGGGACCTCCTCCTGGCGGTACTGCACCAGCCGGATCTCCACGGAGGTGTCCCCCTTGCTCCAGCCGGTCACAGCCGCGCGCCGGAACTCGTCGGCGAGCAGTTCACCGAAGGTCTCGTCGGGATCCTCGAACATGGACGCGTAGTCGGCCAGCCTCATCCAGCCGTCGTCGCCCATGAGGAACTCGTCGTCCTTGGCTCCGCGCGGCTTCTTCAGCAACAGCTTGCGGAGGTCGCCGTCGGTCTTCACCCGGCGGTCCTGCGCCGCCGACAACGGCGCGGGCGCCTGCCCCTTCTCCTGCGTCAGCACCGGCTGCGCCGGTGACGGCAGCGCGGTGGGCTCGCGGTCGGCCTGGACGAGATAACCGGTACAGGTACCGGCGACGACGCCCAGTACGGCAGCGGCGGCGATCAGCAACGTCGTACGGCCGCGGGGACGGGAGCGTGGACGGACCGCCGCGCCGGACCCGGCAGGCTCCGCGTCCGCACCCGCTTCATCCGGTTTCGGCGGCCCGACCTCCTCGGCGGTCCTGGGGCCCCCCGGTCTTTCTGGATCTTCCACAATGTCCCCTCAGAACGAGAAGAGCGCGTCCCATGGCGCGCTCTCACAGAGGACTCGTGGGCCACACAAGTAGTTGTAGGCAACAGGATTACGATTCAGCCATGGCGAAGAAGCTTGTGATCAAGGTGACCGCGGGGGCCGACGCCCCCGAACGCTGCTCGCAGGCGTTCACGGTGGCGGCGGTGGCCGTGGCGAGCGGGGTCGATGTCTCCCTGTGGCTCACCGGCGAGTCCGCGTGGTTCGCGCTGCCGGGCCGTGCCGCGGAGTTCGAGTTGCCGCACGCGGCCCCGCTGCCCGACCTGCTGGACTCGATCGTCGCGGGGGGACGTCTCACCCTGTGCACGCAGTGCGCGGCCCGCCGGGACATCACGGAGAAGGACGTCATCGAGGGCGTACGGATCGCGGGCGCGCAGGTGTTCGTGCAGGAGGCGCTGGCGGACGACACACAGGCACTCGTGTACTGAGAAGCCGCGCCTGTCGGCCCCTCAGCGGGGCGGCCGCGGTCCCTTCTTGCCGTCCAGTTCGTCCCACCATTCGTCGGACTGAGGATCGCCGGAGGGGTCGTCCCACCAGCGGTCCTCGGGGCCGCGCCGGTTGGCGATCACCGCGGCGACCGGCGGGATGACCATGGCCACCACGCACATGCCCACGGCCGCCGGCACCGACCACAGCCGCACGACGCCCCAGGCCAGGACGAACAACGCGATGCACGTCCCCATCATGGCGAAGTAGACATGACGCCTGCGCGCGTACATGTCTCCAGCCTAGAACCGAACGGCGCGAAGGGCCGCCTCCCGGCGTCCGGCCCGGGGAGGCGGCCCTTCGGTCGTCACTGGTCCCGCGGACGGATCCGCGGGACGAGCCCTCACACCGCGATGGCGACCTCGGCCAGCCCGCCCTGCTGGGCGACGACCGTGCGGTCGGCGCTGCCGCCGGGCACCAGGGCACGGACGGTCCAGGTGCCCTCGGCCGCGTAGAAGCGGAACTGTCCGGTGGCGGAGGTCGGGACCTCGGCCGTGAACTCGCCGGTCGAGTCCAGCAGACGGACGTAGCCCGTCACCGGCTCGCCGTCACGGGTCACCTGACCCTGGATGGTGGTCTCGCCGGGCTTGATCGTCGAAGCGTCCGGGCCACCGGCCTTCGCACCGCACATGGCGTACTCCTGAAGTGGTCTAGTGGTCTGGAAAGGTCGGTCGGTAGGGCTTACTTGCCGTCGCCGAGCTCGATCGGCACACCGACGAGGGAGCCGTACTCGGTCCAGGAGCCGTCGTAGTTCTTGACGTTCTCCACGCCCAGCAGCTCGTGCAGCACGAACCAGGACAGCGCGGAGCGCTCACCGATGCGGCACAGGGCGATGGTGTCCTTCGACAGGTCGATCTGCTCGTCCTCGTAGAGCTTCTTGAGCTCCTCGTCGGACTTGAAGGTGCCGTCGTCGTTGGCGTTCTTGGACCACGGGATGTTGCGGGAGCTCGGCACGTGGCCGGGGCGCTGCGACTGCTCCTGCGGCAGGTGGGCCGGCGCGAGCAGCTTGCCGCTGAACTCGTCGGGCGAACGCACGTCGACGATGTTCTGCACGCCGATGGCGTCCACGACCTCGTCGCGGAAGGCGCGGATGGACAGGTCCTGCGGCTTGGCCCGGTACTCGGTCTTCGCCCGCTCCGGCACCTCGTCGCCGGCGACCAGCTCGCGGGCGTCCAGCTCCCACTTCTTGCGGCCGCCGTCGAGGAGCTTGACGTTCTCGTGGCCGTACAGCTTGAAGTACCAGTAGGCGTACGCGGCGAACCAGTTGTTGTTGCCGCCGTAGAGGACGACCGTGTGGTCGTTGGAGATGCCCTTCTCCGACAGGAGCTTCTCGAAGCCCGCCTGGTCGACGAAGTCACGGCGGACCGGGTCCTGGAGGTCCTTGGTCCAGTCGATCCGGATGGCGTTCTTGATGTGGTTCTTCTCGTAGGCGGTGGTGTCCTCGTCCACCTCGACGATGGCGATCGTCGGGTCGTCCAGGTGCTCCTGGACCCAGTCGGCGTCGACCAGTACGTCGTTGCGGCTCATGTTCTGTCTCCTCCGGGGCAGTTGCGGCGGGGCGTGCGGGCAGAGAGGCTGCGCGCCCCTGTGGGGCCGGCGCACGGACGCCCCTCAGGGGGCGAGGCGGGAAAGCGGGAAACCGGGAAACCGGGAAAACACGGACGGCGATGCGACCGCTCAGAAGGGTCGACAGAGCATGGCGGCGACGCGGCACAGGTCGACTGCCCGCCGCTTCGTGAGATCCGCTTGTCCTCGCGCTCGGAGGACGCTCGTCTGACACTGCATGCCGTCGATCGTAGGGAGGGCAGGGCGGACATGTCACCGATGTGTCACATGTTGATATGGAATTGTCCGCTACATGAGACAGCCGTGCTGCCGGGCCCGCACCCCGCACGCCCCGGGCGGGGCCGCGTGCGTCGTCACATCTGCTCTACGGACGCCTTCGTCTCGCCTGGCGGACGCCCGAGGTCCTCGGGGATCCGTCGGGGATCCCCCGGAGGGCCCGCCGCTCGCTCCCTACCCGGCCAGGCGGACGTCGGAACCCTTCACGGTGATGTGGACGCCGCCCCCCGCCGCCTCGACCTTGTCCAGCTTGATGCCGCCGGGCAGGCCGTTGATCTTCTGCTCGAAGTCGGTGATCGCCCGCACCCGCGTCTCGGCGATCTCGACGCCGCCGAACTTCGGCAGCCCGTCCGCCCGCACCCGCACGGTGTCGCCGTCCACGACCGTCACGGAGCTGAGCACGGAGACCGGCTCGGGCAGCTTGGTGCCCAGGACGGTGGCCTCCACCGTCACCTTGATCTTCCCGTTGCCGCCGTCGGAGAGGCCGACGACGCCGGCGGTGACACCGGGGGCCACCTGCGTGGAGTCGGACTTGGCGGTCTTGAGCAGCTCGTCGTAGGCGACGGTCGCGGTGCCGGTCGCGGCGGCGGCGGTGGCGGAGCTGAAGTCGCTGGAGAACTCGACGCCCTCCATGTCGGCGCGCAGGTCGGCGATGCGGATGTTCTTCGCGCCGTCGCCGGTGGTGGCCTCGTAGCCCTCGATGCCGATCTGCACCTCGTCGAGGGTGCCGCCGGCGACCTGGGTGAGGAAGGGGAAACCGTTGATGGACACGTCGGGAGTGGCGGCGAGGTTCTCCGCCGACTTGAGCCGGTCGGCCACCTCGCCCTCCGCGAAGTTGACCGCGACCCGGTCCACGATCACGAAGATGCCGCCCAGAATCACGACGACGACCAGCAGTATTCGCAGTGCGCGCATGCGGTTGGTTCCCCCACCTAGGTGCTTTCGACGGCAGTCCCCCACGGACGGCCGGGCAGCCGTCCTGCGCGAGGGTAACCCGCACGGTCGGGGAAACCCCGGGATTGTCGATCACCTGTGACAGGGGCCGCAGCTCCGCCGGTCGTCCGTGCCGTCAGTGCCGTCAGCCGGCGACGCGCCCCAGTACGTACACCGCCGGTGCCGCCGCGGCCAGCGGCAGGGCCACCCCGGCCGTGAAGTGGACGAACCGGGACGGGTAGTCGTAGCTCGCGACGCGGTGCCCGATCAGGGCGCACACCGCCGCGCCCGCACCGATCAGCGCGCCCGAGGCGCCGAACCCCGTCATCCCGCCGACCGCCGCGCCCGCACCCGCCGCCACGAGCAGCGCGACCACGACGGACGCCGGCGTCGGCAACGGCAGCGCACGCGCCACGACCGCCGCCGCCAGCGCGACCCCGCCGACCGTCACCGCGTCGGCGTCGGCCGCCAGGTGTCCGCTCGCCACGATCGCCAGAGCCGACGCGGCCACCGTCGCCGTCAGGCCGTACATCCGCTCGTCGGGGTCGGCGTGCGAGCGCAGCTGCAGCACCAGCGACAGCACCACCCACACCCCCAGCGTGCCGAGGACGGCCGACGGTGAGCGGTCGGAGGCCAGCAGCGCCACGTCGGCGACCAGCGCCCCGAGGAAGCCCAGGGCGATGCCCTGCCGCGCGGGCCACATCCCGTTCAGCCGGAACCACCCCGCGGCGGTGAGCCCCTGGAGGGCCACCAGCGGTACGAGCAGGGCGTACGTACCCAGCGCCGCCCCGCCGGCGAGCAGCAGCCCCAGCAGCGCGGTGAGCGCCGCCGGCTGCATGCCGGGCTCGATGATCGGCGAGCGCCCCTCCGCGCGGGCGCGCTGCGCGTCCGTGACCCGGGTGTTGCCGGCGAGGGTGGCGGGCCCGTACTCGGGACCGTCAGCGGGAGCGGAGGGTGCGGGCGGGGGTGTGGGTGCGGCACCGGTGGCGGGGACGGTGCCCCCCGGGGCCCCGTGGGCCGGGGCCGCGCCGTACCCGGCGGGCACGGCGGGCCCGGCGTGCCCCTGCGGGGGCGGCGGGGTCTGCGGCAGGTACGACGTCTCCTCCGCCGGGGTCGCCGCCGGGACCGGCGGCTGCATCTGCGTCTCCCACGTCTGTCCCTGCCACTGCTGCGTGTACTGCAGGGCGGCGTGCGGGTCCTCCTGGCCCGGCTGCCCCCCGGGCCACGCCTGCGGCTCGGGCTGCCGGGGTTGCTGATACTGCTGGTTCTGTTGGGGCTGGGGCCACCCGTAGGGGTCGTGGCCCCGCTGTCCCTCGTGCCCGTCGTAGCCCTGATACGGCTGGTTGGTCATCGCTCACCCTCCTGCGAACGGCGGGAGCACCTCGACCGTGCCGCCCTCGGCCAGCCGTACCGTCTCATGTTCGCGGGTGCCCACGGGATCACCGTCGACGAGGAAGGAGCACCGCCGCAGGACGCGCGTGAGTTCGCCGGGGTGCCGCTCGCGCGCCGCGTCGAGCGCCTCGGCGAGCGTGGCCGCCTCGAGCGTCTCCTCGGCCACCCCGGCCGCGGCCTTGGCGGCGGCCCAGTACCGCACCGTGACCTTTGCCATCTGCTGGTTCCTCAATCGGGTTGACGGTGAACACGGTCAGGCTAGCCCGCCCGGGCCACCACCCAGTCCCCGATCCGGTGCAACAGCCCGTCGGACGCCGCGTTCTCCGCGTGCCCCATGCCCGGCTCCACCCACAGTTCCCCGTGCTCGCCGGCCGCGGCCGCCAGCATGCGCGGATGGTCGAGCGGGAAGTAGCCGTCGCGGTCGCCGTGCACGACCAGCAGCGGCGTCGGCGCGAGGCGCGGCACCGCCTCGACGGGGGACAGCGGAACGGGGTCCCAGTCCCGGCGGTGGATCCGCGTCCGCAGCCCGTACCGGCCCACCAGCCGCCCCGAGGGCCGGGTCACCAGCCAGTGCAGCCGCCGCATGGGAGCCGTCCCCCGGTAGAACCACCGGGCGGGCCCGCTGACGGACACCACGGCGTCCGGACCGCCCGCACCACCGGCACCACCCGCGTCGAGCGCCGCGTGCCGCAGCACCACCGAGCCGCCCATCGAGAACCCGACCGTCGCCACGCGCGTGTGCCCCAGTTCCCGCGCCCACGACACCGCCGCCGCCAGATCCAGCACCTCGCGGTCCCCCACCGTGGACCGCCCGCCCGAGGCCCCGTGCCCACGGAAGGAGAACGTCACGACCGCCCCGTGCCGCGCGAAAGCCCGCGCCGCCCTGCGCACGTGCGGCCGGTCCGCGTGCCCCGTGAACCCGTGCGCGATCACGAACACCGGATCACGGGAGGGTGGGCGGAAGCCGTTGTTCCCGGCCGCCGCCGACACTGCGGCGGATTCGTACACGGAATCGATCCGCACTCCGTCCGCGGTACGCAGAAACGTCCGCAAAGACGTACCACCACGTGTTGCGCCGTGCGTCTCGGAATTCGGACGAATGGCGGAACGTGCCACATGACCTGCCGGACCGGTGCTCATGTCGGCTATTCTGCGGGGGAGAGGACTCGGGCAGCGAAGCCCCCGGGTCCTTTTGTGCTTTCGGAAGCGTTGTGCACGACGCGGGAAACCGCCGGTGTACGGGCCGTCGAACGCACGAAGCAAGCCGCAGACTCCCCCACTGCCCCGACGGCGTGGGAGGTACCCCACCGCAGGGACCGAGGAGGAACCAGACGTTATGGGCGAGCGAACCGTGCACGACCGCATGACGACCCGGAAGTGGGCAGCACCCGCGCCGGACCGGGAGCCCGACAGCCGGCTCCGCGAGCTCGGCTCCCGGCGCCGAGATCTCGAGGGAGGGGTGCGATGAGTTCACTGCTCCTGCTGACCAACGCCCTCCAGCCCTCGGCGGAGGTGCTCCCCGCCCTCGGCCTGCTGCTCCACAACGTGCGCGTGGCCCCGGCCCAGGGTCCCGCCCTGGTCGACACCCCCGGCGCCGACGTCATCCTCGTCGACGGCCGGCGCGACCTCCCGCAGGTCCGCAGCCTCTGCCAGCTGCTGCGCTCCACCGGCCCCGGTTGCCCCCTCGTCCTCGTGGTGACCGAGGGCGGCCTCGCCGCCGTCACCGCGGACTGGGGCATCGACGACGTCCTCCTCGACACCGCCGGACCGGCGGAGGTGGAGGCCCGGCTGCGGCTCGCCATGGGCCGGCTGCAGATCACCGGCGACGACTCCCCCATGGAGATCCGCAGCGGCGACCTGTCCGTCGACGAGGCGACCTACAGCGCCAAGCTGAAAGGGCGCGTCCTCGACCTCACCTTCAAGGAGTTCGAGCTGCTGAAGTACCTCGCCCAGCATCCCGGCCGGGTGTTCACCCGCGCCCAGCTGCTGCAGGAGGTCTGGGGCTACGACTACTTCGGCGGCACCCGCACGGTCGACGTCCACGTACGGAGACTGCGGGCCAAGCTCGGACCCGAGCACGAGTCGCTGATCGGCACCGTCCGGAACGTGGGTTACCGATTCGTTACGCCGGAGAAGGGCGAGCGGGCCAAGGAGGGCAAGGCCGAGGCCGCCGACCGGCGAAAGGCGGCGGATACGGACGAGAAGGCCCTCCGGGGAACCACGGAGTCACGGACGCAGGCGTGAGATGTCGCGCGCGTTCGCGGGCACGCGCCGCTTCCCCGCTGTTTCCCGCTGTTCTCCGCTGTTCACGGGCTCCTTCTTGCTCTGCCAGGACCGGTTATATCCGCGTAGACTCCGCGCGTGGCCAAGGTGACAAGGGATGACGTGGCGCGGCTGGCGGGTACCTCCACCGCCGTCGTCAGTTATGTCATCAACAACGGACCCCGGCCGGTCGCCCCGGCCACGCGCGAGCGCGTACTCGCCGCGATCAAGGAGCTGGGGTACCGGCCCGACCGGGTCGCCCAGGCGATGGCGTCGCGGCGCACGGACCTGATAGGCCTGATCGTCCCGGACGCGCGCCAGCCCTTCTTCGGGGAGATGGCGCACGCGGTCGAACAGGCCGCGGCCGAGCGCGGGAAGATGGTGCTCGTCGGGAACTCCGACTACATCGGCGAGCGCGAGGTCCACTACCTGCGGGCGTTCCTGGGGATGCGCGTCTCCGGGCTGATCCTGGTCAGCCACGCGCTCAACGACCTCGCCGCCGCGGAGATAGACGCCTGGGACGCCCGGGTCGTCCTGCTGCACGAACGCCCCGAGGCCATCGACGACGTCGCCGTCGTCACCGACGACCTCGGCGGCGCCCAGCTCGCCGTCCGCCACCTGCTGGAACACGGCTACGCGTACGTGGCCTGTGTCGGCGGCACCGCGGAGACCCCCGCCGTCGGCGACCCGGTCTCCGACCACGTCGAGGGCTGGCGACGGGCGATGAAGGAGGCCGGCATCCCGACCGAGGGCCGTCTCTTCGAGGCCCCGTACAACCGCTACGACGCCTATCGCGTCGGTCTCGACATCCTCTCCGGGCCGAACCGCCCGCCCGCGATCTTCTGCTCCACCGACGACCAGGCGATCGGCGTGCTGCGCGCGGCCCGCGAGCTGCGCATCGACGTGCCCGGCGAGCTCGCGGTCGTCGGGTTCGACGACATCAAGGAGGCGGCGCTCACCGATCCGCCGATGACCACGGTCGCCTCCGACCGTTCGGCGATGGCCCGCGCGGCGGTCGACCTCGTCCTCGACGACGGGCTGCGGGTGGTCGGCTCGCAGCGCGAGCGGCTGAAGGTCTTCCCGTCCGGACTGGTGGTCCGCCGCTCCTGCGGCTGCGCGTAGCGGTCAGACCGCCGGCCGGACCACTGTCCGGGCCGACGACCGGGCTGCCGACCGGGCCGCCGAGGGTGTCTTTATATCGGGCATACGATGTTCTGTCGGACTTCTCAGGGGGCACTCAGGGTGCTCTCATGGTCGGACGGGAGGTTCGTTGACATGACCGAATCCTTTCGCCGCGGCGGCGAGCACGAGAACCCGCACGCGAGCGGCCCGCAGCACCCCTCCTCCTCGGTGAACCCCGGGTGGCCGCCCCCGCCGGCGTTCGCGCCGGGGCATTCGGCCACCGGTCCCGCCGGGCCCCGCCGGAAGCGGAACCGGGGCCCGGCCGCCCTGCTCGCCACCGTGGCGATCGTGGCGGCGGCCGTGGGCGGCGCCACCGCCTACGGCATCCAGGAGCTGACCGGCAACGGCATCGTCACCTCGTCGAGCGCGAGCAGCGCCCCAGCGGTGCCGACCGGTCAGAAGGGCACGGTCTCCGGCGTCGCCAAGACGGTCAGCCCGAGCATCGTCGAGATCAACGCCACCTCCAACGCCGGATCGTCCACCGGCTCCGGTGTGATCATCACCAAGGACGGCGAGATCATCACCAACAACCACGTCGTCGCCGGTGCCTCCTCGATCAAGGTGCGGACCAGCGACGGCACGACGTACACCGCGGACCTCGTCGGCACGGAGAGCTCGAAGGACCTCGCTCTGATCAGGCTGAACGACGCCTCGGGCCTGAAACCGGCCGCCCTCGGCGACTCCGACCGCGTACAGGTCGGCGACGGGGTCGTGGCGATCGGCTCCCCCGAGGGCCTGACCGGCACCGTCACCAGCGGCATCGTCTCGGCGCTCAACCGGGACGTGACCGTCTCCACCGACGGAAACCAGAGTCAGCAACAGCAGGGCGGCTGGCCCTTCGGGTTCGGCGGGCAGCAGTTCAACGGCGACACCGGCGGGTCCACGACGACGTACAAGGCGATCCAGACCGACGCGTCCCTGAACCCCGGGAACTCCGGCGGCGCGCTGATCGACATGAACGGCGCCGTCATCGGCATCAACTCCGCGATGTACGCGCCGAGCGGCAGCGGCTCCTCCTCGTCCGACGCCGGCAGCGTGGGCCTGGGCTTCGCCATCCCGGTCAACACGGTCAAGGCGGACCTCCCGGCCCTGCGGTCCGGCGCCATGAACTGACGACGCCGCGAACCGCCGCCTCACCCGGTACGCACCGATCCGATTCGGTTCCCACCCGAGGAGCCCGACATGATCGCACAGGCCAAGCAGATCAAGCAGGTCACCCACGAGGTCCCCGGCGCCGACCCGGCCGGTCTCGCCCTCGCACTGGAGGTCGCGGCCGAGCTGCCCGCCCCGGTGCGGCGGGCCCCGGAGGTCGCCCCGGCCACGACCCGCCGCAGGACCGCCAACGGGCACGGACACCGCCGCACCGCGCGCGGCTGATCCGCGGCGCCCGCGCCCCGGGCACTCGTGCGAGCCTGGGATCCTGAGAGCTCGAGTTCCCCACCGCGCGTTCCCCCTCCAGGCCAGCAGACCAGCAGCCCGACACACCACCGGCCCGACACCCCGGCAGACCAGAGGATCCCCGACCCCATGAGCCCCGCAGACGGCGACCGTGACCGCGACCCCCAGCGCATCCTGATCGTCGACGACGAGCCGGCGGTGCGCGAAGCGCTCCAGCGCAGCCTGGCCTTCGAGGGATACGGCACCGAGGTCGCCGTCGACGGTGCGGACGCCCTGGCGAAGGCCGCGGCCCACCGACCCGACCTGGTCGTCCTCGACATCCAGATGCCCCGGATGGACGGCCTGACCGCCGCCCGCCGCATCCGGGCCACCGGCGACACCACACCCATCCTGATGCTGACCGCCCGGGACACGGTCGGCGACCGGGTGACCGGGCTGGACGCCGGGGCGGACGACTACCTGGTCAAGCCGTTCGAGCTGGACGAGCTGTTCGCCCGTATCCGCGCGCTGCTGCGCCGCAGCTCGTACGCGGCGGCCGTGGCCGGCGCCGCGGAGGAGAACGACGTCCTGGCCTTCGCCGACCTGCGCATGGACCTGGCGACCCGCGAGGTGACGCGGGGCACGCGACGGGTGGAGCTGACCCGTACGGAGTTCACGCTGCTGGAGATGTTCATGGCGCACCCGCGCCAGGTGCTCACGCGTGAGCAGATCCTGAAGGCGGTCTGGGGCTTCGACTTCGAGCCCTCGTCGAACTCCCTCGACGTGTACGTCATGTACCTGCGCCGCAAGACCGAGGCGGGCGGCGAACCGCGCCTGGTGCACACGGTGCGGGGCGTCGGCTACGCCCTGCGGCAGGACGGCGCGGAGTGACGGCTCTGGCCCGCCGGTTCCGCGCGCTGCCCATCCGGGCGCGGCTGTCGCTGCTGGTGGCGGCGGCGGTGGCGTTCGCGGTGGCGGCGGTGTCGGTGACGTGCTGGTTCATCGTGCAGGGGAAGCTGTACGCGGAACTCGACGACGACCTGCAGTCGTCGGTCGTCGTGTTGGACAAGAACCAGCTCGACAGAATCGTCGACACCTGTAGCCAGACACCTTCATGGACGGACGCCATCGGCCCGCAGAGCGGGAGTTACGGCCAGTTGGTGAGAACGGACGGCACCGTTTGCCTGCTGCCTTTCGCCTCGGCCCCGGTCAAGGTCACCGGCGGTGACAAGGACGTGGCGAAGCACCCGGACCCCGACTCCGCACGGTTCCGCAACGGCGTCGACAGCAACGGTGACCAGGTACGCGTGCTGACCACCGCGGTCACCGTCAAGATCCCCCTGGGCCGGGGCACGGCCAATGACTACGCCTATGTCGCCGCCGTTCCCCTCGACAGCACCCAGTCGACGCTCAACGACCTCGCGCTGATACTGCTCCTCGTCTCCGGCGTCGGAGTGCTCGGCGCGGCCGCGGCGGGGCTCGCGGTCGCCCGCGCCGGTCTGCGTCCCGTCGACAAGCTCACCGAGGCCGTGGAGCACGTGGCGCGCACCGAGGACCTGGGCGTCCGCATCCCCGTGGAGGACGACTCCGAGGACGAGGTCGCCCGCCTCTCCCGCTCCTTCAACTCGATGACGTCCGCCCTGGCCAGCTCCCGCGACCTGCAGCAGCAGCTCATCGCGGACGCCGGCCACGAGCTGCGCACCCCGCTCACCTCCCTCCGTACCAACATCGAACTCCTCACCCGCAGCGAGGAGACGGGCCGCCCCCTGCCCGTCGAGGACCGGAAGGCCCTGCTCGCCTCGGTCAAGGCGCAGATGACGGAACTGGCGGAGCTCATCGGCGACCTGCAGGAGCTGTCCCGGCCGGACACCGGCCAGCACGGGGGCCGTGCGCAGATCGTCGCCTGGCAGGACGTCGTGGAGTCGGCGCTGCGCCGCGCCCGGCTGCGCGGCCCGGAGCTGACCATCACGGCGGACCTCCGGCCCTGGTACGTACGCGCGGAGCCCTCCGCGCTGGAGCGGGCCATGGTCAACATCCTGGACAACGCGGTGAAGTTCAGCCCGGAGGGCACCACGATCGACGTACGGCTCACCGACGGCGTCCTCACCGTCCGCGACCACGGCCCCGGCATCGCCGCCGACGAACTCCCCCACGTCTTCGACCGGTTCTGGCGCTCCCCCACCGCCCGCGCCCTCCCCGGCTCGGGCCTCGGCCTGTCCATCGTGGCCCGCACGGTCCAGCAGGCGGGCGGCGAGGTCACCCTGACCCGCGCGGACGGCGGCGGCACGACCGCCACGATCCGCCTCCCCGGCGCCCCCACCCCACCACCCGAGGTGCCGTGACGGGACAAGGCCGCGAGCCGGGCGGTCACGGCTTCGCGGGGCCCTCTTCCCGCTCCGCCGGGCTCAGCTGCCGCGAGAGTTCGCGGGACAGGCCCCACGCGTCGGCGTCCGTATCGCGCACCCTGGACGACAGCCGTGCAAGCGGGACAAGCGAGCCGGCCGGCGGTCGAAGTCCCACCCGGAACCCCCGCCCGAACGGGGCCGGGACGCTGATTCACCTACTGACCGACGGAGCGCCTTCCGGGGCTTTGAGCAAGGCGGGCGGCAGGTAGGCGGATCGGACGCGCAAGTCCCAGCCGTGTACCTGGACTGCCAGTGCGGCCAGGGCGATGGTCTTCTGCGGAAGCAGGCTGCGGAGCGCCGCATCGGGCGGTGCGCTCTCCCGGTGCTGGGCCAGACGATGCGCCAGAGCCTGTTCGAAGGCTGACTGGTTGTCCTCCAGGAGCACGCGCAGCAGTCGCTGATCCGGCGTCAGGGTGCCGAGGGCATTCAGCCGGAGCGCTGCATCGAGGCGTTCGTCGACCTCCGGCATGCGCAACGTCACCGACGGCCGGTCCCGGGGCAGGTGCCCGCGATCCTGGGCCAGATAGCAGGCGAGGGTGTCCATCTCCGCCAGTTCCGCCGGGTCCGACTTCGACTCCAGCTTCGAGTACGGCACTCCGTCCTGGATCGTGGACGCGTGCTCACGCAGCAGGAGCCCGATGACACGGTCCTGTTCCCACACCATGCCGCTCATCAGGCACAACGCAAAGGCATCCAGCCAGTCCCTCGCGGTGGAGGCGTGCTCCACCGCGGCCTCGAAGTCCGTGTCCTCACTGCTGATGCTCTCGCCGATCAGGGGAAAGAGGATTTCCTGGTCACCGTTGGGATAACAGCCGAGCTCCAGGAACCCCAGGGCGCACTCCGCCGCAGTGCTCAGGACGCTGCTGAGCGAGGCGCCGCCGAGCCGGGGGTCCACCACCGTGCGGGCGGCGAGGTGATCGAGAAGGTCGTCGCGCATGGCCTGCAACTCCGTGTCGGAGTAGCAGTCGTACTGCATCGTGTGCCAGCGGCGCCTGGTCCGCCACTCGATGTCTTCCAGTGCCTGCTCGACACCCCGCTCACTCACGCCATGCCGAGCCACATCCTTGATCGTCATGCGTTTCATCCTGGCAGCCACCACTGACACCGCAGGCCCCCGGCCTCTCCCCGTGCGCGAGGCTCGGGCCTCTGTCAGGAACGTCGCCCACGCGTCGGAGCCGAAGGCGAACACTGTGCCGTCCGCGCCTCGCTGCCGCGGGCCGGGACGAGGCCGGTGCTCCTCCAGTACCGCGTGGAAACCGTGAGCACATCGGCCTCTGCTGTCCCCATGTCACTCATCTGAGCGCTTGAGTGACATTCGGCCGCCAAGTGCTCACGGTTTTCAGCAGGTGGGTGCCTTGACCTCCGCCAGGAAGGGCGCCCACGAGGCCGAGCCGAAGACGAGCACCGGGCCGTTCGGAGCCTTGCTGTCACGGACCGGGACGAGGCCGGTGCAGCCGTGGGCGACCTCGACGCAGTTGTTGTCTCCCCCGTCGCTGTGACTCGACTTGCGCCAGACGGCGATGCTGAGGTCGGGAGTCTGCTTCATGATCGGTGCTCCTCCAGTACGTCCCGGATGAACGTCAGCGAGTCCGACGGGGTCAGCGCCAGATCCCGCAGCCGATCGTAGGACAAACGGTGGCGCAGAACGTCCCCCGGATCGTCCATCAGCAAGCCTCCGCTGTCACCTTCCGTGTAGGCCACAGCGCTTCCGTCCTTCTGCCACAGCAGGGTCAGTGAACCTCTCCCCATGAGGTCGTGGATCCCGGCCGAGAACGGCAGCACCTGGACAACGACAGTGGGCCACTGCGCGATCGTTTCGATGTGCCTCAACTGACCCGCCCACGTCTCCGGGCCGCCTGCGGGACGGCGGAAGGCGAGTTCGTCGATGACGAAGCGGACACTCGGGGCCGGACTCTTGCTCAGCAGAAGTTGTCGGCCCAGACGGGCGGCCACCTGTTCCTCAACGGCCTCGCGCTCCTCATCCGTTGCCCGGGGCCCGGACAACACCTCCCTGGCGAAGTCTTCGGTCTGCACCAGACCGGGCACACTCGGCGTGTACTTGTGCATGACCCGCGCCGTCGTCTCCAGCCGCATGAACTCCTTGTACTTGTCCTTGAAGGCGTCGATCCGCGCCAGCTTCCAGAGGCTGACCAGCAGGTCGCCCGACCCGTAGTACCCGTCGAGATCCTCCATGACCGTCACCTTGGACAGTCGCTCGCCCGACTCCAGGCGGCACAGGTAGCTCTTGTCGTACCCGGACCCGTCGGCCAGTTGCCCCAGGGACCTGCCCTCCTTCTCCCGCAGGAACCGGAGCGTCCGCCCCAGCACCGCGCGCCCCGACTCCGCTCGCGTGTCCGTCTCTTCGGCCATGACACCCCTGCCCGTTGTCCGGAATGACGGACAACGCCGCCCCTCTTCCGCAGCGCACGTGCGATCAGTGACGATCGAGACACAAACGGTGATCACCGTCGGCCGACGCTTCGAAAGAGCACCGGCATGAGAGAACGCATGAACCGCACCCCACTCCGCCTCCTCCCCTGGACCACCCCCGACGGCAAACCCTGCTACCTGAGCACCGACAGGGACGACAGCCGGCTCTCCCTGCTCGCCGACGGCATCGAGGCGGCACAGTTGGACTCGGGTGAGCAGGTGCTCGCGGGTGCCAGGGCCGTGCTCGGCGACCCGGAGGCCGGGGAGCGGGCGGTGCGCTTCGCGCTCACCAGGGCGACGGAGTCCCTGGACGACGTCCTGCGGGTCGCGGTCAGCCGGGGGGGAACGCATCGGGGCGGGTGGTGGCAGGTGACACACCCAACCAGCCCCGTCCGGTATCTCCCGCGTTCTACCGTGGACCTCCGGCCCCCACGTCACACCCCGGCCGGAGATGAGGAGCCGACCATGGCCCACGAGGTGGATCCGAACTCCTGCGAAAGGACACCCGAAGCGATCCGAGCGGCCCTGCAACGGCGCCGGGACTGGTTGCAGGCCTTCGAGCAGGAGTGGCTGAGCGCCGCCGCCGACTTCGACCAGTCGGCGCTCGACGCCGTGATCGACAAGTGGTTCCCCTTCGCCTGCGCCTGCGCCACCCCGGGCTACCTCGACGACGTCGAACAGACCGTCAAGCGCATGACGGAGGAGGACACCGACGGCCTCGTGTTCCGCGACGCGCAGGGCCACGGCTATGACGCGGACGGCCGGCCCGTCGAAGCGGGCGGGCGCCGGTGAGCGCGTACTCCATCCGGTACGTGGACCGCGCGGCGGTGCGGAAGGCCGCGTTACCGGACGCCCAGCGGACCTCGCTCGAGAACCTCGAGAAGCTGCTCACCCTCAACCCGTTCGGTCCGCCGGCGCTCAGCAACCGCGACAACAGCTGGTCCGCGGGCTTCCAGGGCGGTTTCGTCACCTACGTCGTGTCCAACCGCCACGTCGTCATCAACGTCATCGACCTCGTGGCCCTCTGACACCGAGGACGCGTGTGACACGCTGGGATCATGGAGACACCCCCGAACGGCCTGCCTGTCTACCGCGTGCTGACCGGTCCTGACGACGTGGCGTTCTGCCGTCGTGTGAGCGAGGCCCTGGCGATGGGTTACCGACTCCACGAAGGGCCGTCGGTCACGTTCGACGGCGACCGGGTGATCGTCGCGCAGGCGGTCGTGTGGCCCGGAGCGGGAGACACCGCCGCGACGTGACGGGCACGCGCCGGGCGTGCGCACGGTCGGCCCGGCCGGGCGTCGTCCTCATCCGATCGAGTGAGCCGGAGCCGTTTCCCCGGTCAGCCGTACCGCCGCGCCTACCGTGATCGGAGAGGCGATCACCGGCCCCGAGCGGACCTGACCCGGAACGGGACGGAGGGGCCCGGCACCCAGGGGCCTCGTACGGCCTGCCGGGTGTGCCGGACCCCTCTCAAGGGCTGTCCGCCGACTACTGCACGACCGTGATGCGGTCCGCCGCAGGCGGGGTGAGCGGGGTCGTGGGGGAGGAGTTGGCCGTCAGGTACTGCTCCAGGGCCGTCAGGTCGTCGTCGCCGACCAGGTCGGCCGTGCCCTCGCCGAGGGTCGGGAAGCCGTCGCCGCCGCCCGCGAGGAAGCTGTTCGTGGCGACGCGGTAGGTGGCGGCCGGGTCGATCGCGGAGCCGTTCAGCCTGATGGAGTCCGTGACCACCCGGTCCGCGCCGGTCCTGGTCAGGTCCAGGGTGTAGGTCAGGCCGGCGGAGATCTGGAGGATCTTCGGCGCCGCCCCGTTCGCGCCGCTCACCTGCTCCTTGAGAGCCTGGATCAGCTGCGCGCCGGTGAAGTCCTGGAGGTTGACCGTGTTGGCGAACGGCTGGACGGTGAAGCCCTCGGCGTAGGTGACCACGCCGTCGCCCTCGGCGGCGCTCGCCGCGTAGGTGAGGGGAGCGCGGATGCCGCCGGGGTTCATCAGGGCCAGGTCGGTCTCCGGGTCCAGCGTCCGGCCGTACGCCAGTTGGGCGTCGGCGATCAGGTCGCCGAGCGGGGACTCGACGGTGCCGTCCTTGACGATGTCACCGGAGATGTAGCCGATCGGGCGGTTGCCGATGGGGGCGGCGAGGGTGTTCCACTTGTCGATCAGCCGGGTCATGTCCGGCGCCTCCGGGACGTCCCGCGTCACCACGTGGTTCGCCGACTTCACGGCCGTACGGGCGATGTCACCCGTCGCACGGTCGTACGTCAGCGTCGTGTCCGTGTAGAGGCGGCCGAAGGACGCGGCCGAGGTGACCATGCGGGGCTTGCCCGCCGGGTCCGGGATCGTGCACACGTACGCCGCGTGGGTGTGACCGGTGACCAGCGCGTCCACCTGGGGCGAGACGTTCTTGGCGATGTCGGCGATCGGGCCGGAGATGCCGTCGCCGGCGCCCGGGGAGTCGCAGTCGTAGTTGTAGGAGGACGAGGCGGGGAAGCCGCCCTCGTGCACCAGGGCCACGATCGACTTCACGCCCTGGCGCTGGAGCTCCTCGGCGTACTTGTCGATCGTCTCGACCTCGTCCTTGAAGGACAGGCCCTTCACGCCCTCCGCCGAGACGATGTCGGGGGTGGCCTCCAGCGTCACGCCGATGAAACCGACCTTGACGCCCTTGTGCTTCCACACCCAGTACGGCTTCAGGACGGGCTTGCCCGTCTTCTCGTTCAGGACGTTGGCCGCCAGGTACGGGAAGTCGGCGCCCTTGAACTTCTTGTCCGTGTAGCAGCCCTCGACGGGGTGGCAGCCGCCGTTCTGCAGGCGGCCCAACTCCTTGGCGCCCTCGTCGAACTCGTGGTTGCCGACGGAGGTGACGTCCAGGTCGAGCTTGTTCAGCGCCTCGATCGTGGGCTCGTCGTGGAAGAGGCCGGAGATGAGGGGGGAGGCGCCCACCATGTCGCCACCGGCCGCGGTGACGGAGTAGCGGTTGCCCTTACGGGCCTCGCGCAGGTGGGTGGCGAGGTACTCCACGCCGCCCGCGTCGACGGTCGTCGTCGTACCGTCCGGGTGCAGTTCGGTGACCCGGCCCGAGGAACCCGTCGGGGGCTCCAGGTTGCCGTGCAGGTCGTTGAAGGACAGCAGCTGCACGTCCTGGTAGCGGCCCGGGTGGCCCTGGTGGTGGCCGTGCCCGTGCGACGTGCCGCCCCTGCCCTCACCCGCGCTCGCCGCCTCCGCGGGCAGGGTGGCCGCGGCCAGCGCGCCGACGGTGAGCACACCGGCGGCGGTCACCAGGAGACGGTTCGTACGGCGTCTGCGGCGCGGACGGTACGTCAAAGACGTGGACGTGGGTGTGGCTGGCATGCGCCCCCCTGCGGGTCTGCGTGGGTCGGAGTCGGTCGGGGTCTGTCTACGCGGGACCGGGCCGGGCCCGCGTGAGGCGCGCGCCGACCACCCGGCGCAGCCTAAGGTCAACGCGCGTAGCGCGACAGGGGGTTCGTGGTTACATCCTGGTTATCTTTCGCGTTCCGGCACCGGTCGTGCCGTGCCCGGGTCCGGTCGTACCGTGCGGTCGGGGCCGCGTCCGATGCCGCCGCCGTCCGTTTTCGGCGCCCGCCGCTTACCCTCGTACGCATGACCAGCGACGACTTCGCACGGCCGGGCCGCACCCGCTCGCTCCAGACGCACACCGCGCTCTCCCCGAAGCAGGTCGAGGCGGTTCTCGCCCTGCTCGACGAGGCCGCCCGGACCGATGGCCAGCAGGCGGTGTCCGAGCAGGGGCGGTTGCAGCTGCGCGGCGGGGAACGGGCGGGCGTGACCCATCTGTTGCTCTCCCTCACCCGCGAGGGAAGCGAGGGCGAGGACGACGAACTCGTCGGGTACGCCCAACTGGAGGACACCGACCCGGTCGAGCCGCCGGCTGCCGAGCTGGTCGTGCACCCCTCTCACCGGGGGCAGGGGCACGGGCGGACGCTCGGGTCCGCGCTGCTCGCCGCCTCCGGCAAGCGGCTGCGGGTGTGGGCGCACGGCGGTCACTCCGCGGCCCGCCATCTCGCCCAGGTCCTCGGTCTCACCCTCTTCCGCGAACTGCGGCAGATGCGGCGGCCGTTGGCCGGACTGGAGCTGCCCGATCCGGTGCTGCCGGAGGGCGTGACGGTGCGGGCCTTCGTCCCCGGACAGGACGACGCCGCCTGGCTCGCGCTGAACGCCGCCGCCTTCGCCCACCACCCCGAGCAGGGCGCCCTCACCCAGCGCGACCTGGACGACCGCAAGGCCGAGCCCTGGTTCGACCCCGAGGGCTTCTTCCTCGCCGAGCGGGACGGCCGGCTCGTCGGCTTCCACTGGACCAAGGCGCACCGGGCGGAGGGGCTCGGTGAGGTGTACGTCCTCGGCGTGAGCCCGCAGGCCCAGGGCGGCGGCCTCGGCAAGTCCCTGACGACGATCGGCCTGCGGTACCTGGCGGGGCAGGGGCTGCCCACCGCGATGCTGTACGTCGACGCCGACAACAAGGCGGCCGTGGCCGTCTACGAACGGCTGGGCTTCCTCACCCACGAGACGGACCTGATGTACCGGACGGAGACCTGACGGACCTGACGGACGGGACAGACGGAAGGGACCGGGGGACCGGGAAGGCCGGACTCGCGACCTGCGTACCGGCTCCGCCCCGCACACCGTCCAGGCCGCCGCGGCCGCGCACAGCAGGATCGTCCGGCGGTCGCGGTCGGCCGCTGTCGCTGCGGCGGACGGCGGACGCGGCGCCGGCCAGGGCCGGGGTCGCCGCCGCCTCGAGGGTGACGCCGCCGACCGGGAGCCGTACGGCGGGACGAGCAGCGGTGCGGCCGCGTCCACCGCGGAACCGCCGCCGGCGCGACGAGGACCAGGCGCAGGGCGTGCCGGACGACGCCCCCGGCTCCGGCCCGCCGTCTTCGCCGAGGGTCCGGATCCAGCCCCCGGCGCGAGCCCGCTCGGAGCGGGCGCATACGGTCGGCGGAGGGCCCGGGAGCCGACCCGGGGCGGGCGACACCGTCACCCCGGTGCGGGGCACATGATCGACATGGGGGCACACCGCCGGGAATGCGCGGTTCGCACCCCGGACGCGCTCCCCGCGAGCCGCCTCCCGATATCCCGCACGTCATGTCTCCGTAACCGCTGATTCAGACAGTCTTGCGACGCTCAGCGAATGAATCCCGCCGCCTCAGAGCCGCCGCCGCCCCGGAGGGGCGACTGGGACGTCCCAGGGGCACCACCCGTCCCACCCGCGCTTTCCGACGCGCCCGTGAGGCTGCCGGCGCGGAACAATGGATCCATGAGCCAGCCGAACGCCGACACAAAGGCACAGGTACAGCACGCGCAGCCCTCCGTGGGCTCCATCGCCGCACACCGGCCGCCCACCGTGGCCGGTACGGTCTCCGACCTGGCACCCGACATCGACGCGGATCTCGACGCCTACGAGGAGTCGCAGACGGGCGGCGAACCGCTGCCCCAGGGCCGGTTCCTCGACCGTGAGCGCAGCTGGCTCGCGTTCAACGAGCGGGTTCTCGAACTCGCCGAGGACCCCGCCACCCCGCTGCTCGAGCGGGCCAACTTCCTCGCGATCTTCGCCAGCAACCTGGACGAGTACTTCATGGTCCGGGTGGCCGGTCTGAAGCGCCGCATCGCCACCGGCGTCGCCGTCCGTTCGGCCTCCGGCCTCCAGCCGCGCGAGGTGCTGGAGATGATCTGGGGCCGCTCGCGCGAGCTGATGGCGCGGCACGCCGCCTGCTTCCACGAGGACGTCCTCCCCGCGCTGACGGACGCGGGCATCCACCTGGTCCGCTGGAGCGAGCTGACGGAGAAGGAGCAGGCCCGCCTGTTCACCCTCTTCCGGCACCAGATCTTCCCCGTGCTGACCCCCCTCGCGGTCGACCCGGCGCACCCCTTCCCGTACATATCGGGCCTGTCGCTGAACCTGGCCGTGGTCGTGCGCAACCCGGTCACCGGCCACAAGCACTTCGCCCGGGTCAAGGTGCCGCCGCTGCTGTCCCGCTTCCTGGAGAGCTCCCCGGGCCGCTACGTCCCCCTCGAGGACGTCATCGCCGCCCACCTGGAGGAGCTGTTCCCGGGCATGGAGGTGCTGCAGCACCACGCCTTCCGGCTCACCCGCAACGAGGACCTGGAGGTCGAGGAGGACGACGCGGAGAACCTGCTCCAGGCCCTGGAGAAGGAACTCATGCGGCGCCGCTTCGGGCCGCCGGTGCGCCTCGAGGTCGAGGAGTCCATCGACCGCGACGTCCTGGACCTGCTGGTGCGCGAGCTGAAGATCAGCGAGGCCGAGGTGTACCCGCTGCCGGGACCGCTCGACCTCACCGGCCTCTTCCGGATCCACCGCCTCGACCGGCCCGAGCTGAAGTACCGCGCGTTCATCGCAGGCACCCATCGCGACCTCGCCGAGGTCGAGTCGGCCTCGGCGCCCGACATCTTCGCCGCGCTCCGCAGCCGGGACGTGCTCCTGCACCACCCGTACGACTCGTTCTCCACGTCCGTGCAGGCCTTCCTGGAGCAGGCCGCCGCCGACCCGGACGTCCTCGCCATCAAGCAGACCCTGTACCGGACCTCCGGTGACTCCCCGATCGTCGACGCGCTGATCGAGGCCGCCGAGGCCGGCAAGCAGGTCCTCGTCCTGGTCGAGATCAAGGCCCGCTTCGACGAGCACGCCAACATCAACTGGGCGCGCAAGCTGGAGGAGGCCGGCTGCCACGTCGTCTACGGCCTGGTCGGTCTGAAGACCCACTGCAAGCTGTCCCTCGTGGTCCGCCAGGAGGGCGAAGCGCTGCGGCGTTACTGCCACGTCGGCACCGGCAACTACCACCCCAAGACGGCCCGGCTCTACGAGGACATCGGCCTGCTCACCGCCGACCCGCAGGTCGGCGCGGACCTCTCCGACCTGTTCAACCGCCTCTCCGGCTACTCCCGCCGCGAGACGTACCGGCGGCTGCTCGTCGCGCCCAAGTCCCTGCGCGACGGTCTGATCTCACGGATCGACAAGGAGGCCCAGCACCACCGGGCCGGTCGCCCCGCCTACGTCCGCATCAAGGTCAACTCGATGGTGGACGAGGCGGTCATCGACGCCCTCTACCGGGCGTCGCAGGCGGGGGTGCCGGTGGACGTGTGGGTGCGCGGGATCTGCGCGATCCGGCCGGACGTCGAGGGCCTGTCGGAGAACATCCGGGTCCGTTCCGTCCTCGGCCGCTTCCTCGAACACTCCCGTGTCTTCTGCTTCGGCAACGGCGGCGAGCCCGAGGTGTGGTTCGGCAGCGCGGACATGATGCACCGCAATCTGGACCGCCGTATCGAGGCCCTGGTCAGGGTCACCGACCCCGCCCACCGGGCGGCGCTGAACCGGCTGCTGGAGACCGGCATGTCCGACGCCACCTCGTCCTGGCACCTCGGCTCGGACGGAACGTGGACCCGACACGCGGTGGACGCGGACGGCCGACCCCTGCGGCACGTCCAGGAGATGCTCATTGACGCCCGGAGGCGCCGGCGTGGCACAGCAACACCTTGAACCGACGGATCCCGACCCCCTGCTCGGCCCGGTGACCGGCCCGGTGCCCGCGGGGGCCCTCGCCGGTTATCTGCGGGCCCAGGCCACCGAGTTCCTGCGCGCGCTGCGCCTCCACCGGGAGGCGGGGGCGGGCGCGGCGTCCTCGGGGGGTTCCGTCGAGGCGACGCTCGCGCTGCGCCGCTCGGCCCGCCGGATCAGCGGCAGCCTGCACACCTTCCAGGCAGTCCTGGACCCCGACTGGTCCGAGGCGATGCGCCCGGAACTGGCCTGGGTCTCCGGCACGCTGGCCCTGGAGCACGCCTGCTCGGCGCGCCTGGAGCGGCTGCTCCTAGCCCTGCACCGGCTGTCGGGCACGGTGTTCCCGGCCCAGGCGGGTACCGGGAGCGGAACCGGGGCGGCCCGGTCGTCCCCCTCGACCGCCGTCGCCACCGTCGCCGCCGGGGCGGGCGCGCGTACGGCGACCGCCTCCGGCCCCGCCGGGACGGCGGCCGCCACCGCGGTGTCCGAACGCGGCAAGCTCACCATGGGTGCCGCGAAGGCCGGTGCCCTGCTGGACCGGCAGCTCACCCTGGCCCGGACCCGGGCGCACTCCACGGCGTTGCAGGCCCTCGGCTCCTCCCGTTTCCACGCGGTCGCCGACAAGGTCGCCGTGCTGGCCAGCGAGGTTCCGCTGACCCCGGCCGCCGGCTCCGCCGACCTGCGCCCGCTGGCCGAGGCCGCGCGGGAGCGGCTCGTCGACGCCGTCGCCGCGCTGCCCCTGGTCACCGCGGGCAGCCCGTACAACGCGGAGGCTCTGATGCACGGGCTGTCGCCGGACCCGGCGCCGCATCCGCAGGACGTCCCCTGGCACCAGGTCCGCCTGCTGCTGCGCCTGCACCGGTACGCCCGCGAGGTCCTGTGCGCCGCCGTCCCGGCCCCCACCGGTACCGAAGACCCCACGGACCGCACCGACCTCATCGGAGGCACCGACGGCACCGCCCCGGCACCGCCCCCGAACGTCGGCCTCGTCGCCGCGGGCGAAGCCCTGGACCGGCACCGGGACGCCTCCGAGGCGTCGGCGGCCGCGGCGCACGCCGCCCGTACCCCGCGGATCGCCCCGGCCACGGCGTACGCGCTCGGCGTGCTCCACGCGGACCAGCGGCACGACGTGGAGGCGGCGCGGTACGCGTTCCAGCACTGCTGGCAGACGGACGTCGTCGGCTCGTTGTAGGGAGGCGCCCGGTGAGCCCGTCCGACAGCTCCCGCCGGCCCCCGGACCCGCGCCCGGCCGCCGTCACGCTCACCGTCCAGGCGGCCGGCTGTGTCCTGTGGCGCCGCTCCCCCGTCAGGGGGACGCTCGAACTGTGTCTCGTGCACCGTCCCAAGTACGACGACTGGTCCTGGCCCAAGGGCAAGCTGAAGCGCGGCGAGGACCCGCTCGCCGGGGCGCTGCGCGAGGTCGCGGAGGAAACGGGCCACTGGGCGGTGCCGGTCGCGGAGCTCCCGTCGGCGCACTACGTGGCGAACGGCCGGCCGAAGCGGGTCCGGTACTGGGCCGCCGAGGCCGTCTCCGGCACGTTCACCCCCAACGACGAGGTGGACCGCATCCTCTGGCTCCCCCCGCACATGGCCCGCCGCCGGCTCACCACGCCGAGGGACGCGGACCTGGTGGACGCCCTGCTCGCCACCTTCCGCCCGGCCCGGTAGCGTCCGCCCGCCCCTGCGACAGCCCCTCTGTCACCACCCGCACCACCCGCATCACCCCCGGGCAACGCGCGGGCAGCCCTCCGGCCACGCCCGGACGACGACCCGGCCGCGGTCCCCCGACGCACGGGACTGCCCCGTTCCGGCCCGGTATCCACCCGTGTCCTGGGCGTGAGCTTTCCGTGACCTCACCGCACCGTCCTCAGGGGTTCACCTCTCGTTCATTTACGCCCATCGGCGCCGTCACCTCTTCTGCCTAATTTCGGCCTTACGCGATGCGAACCGCCCGCCGATCGGGCACCAGCGTCGCCCAGACTTCTGACTTCAGACTTCGCACGCCGCCGATTTCAGGACGGCGGCACCTGGAAGGAACTCAAGTGAAGCTTCAGCGCAAGAACCGGCGGGCCCTCGCTCTCGGCGCTCTCGCCGTCTCCGGCGCCCTGGCCCTCACGGCGTGCGGGTCGGACGACACCAGCGGCGGCAGCGCCAGCGGCGACTCCTCCGCCAGCGCGCCGACCGGCAACATCCAGTGCGACGACGCCAAGGGCCAGCTCCAGGCCTCCGGCTCCTCCGCGCAGAAGAACGCGATCGACGCCTGGGTCAAGAACTACACGGCCGCGTGCAAGGACGTGCAGATCAACTACCGTCCTGACGGTTCCGGCGCCGGCATCACCGCCTTCCTCCAGGGTCAGACCTCGTTCGCCGGCTCCGACTCGGCGCTCAAGCCGGAGGAGATCGAGGACTCCAAGAAGATCTGCACCGACGGCCAGGCCATCGACCTGCCGATGGTCGGCGGCCCGATCGCGATCGGCTACAACGTCCCGGGCGTCGACGAGCTCGTCCTGGACGCCGCGACCATCTCGGAGATCTTCGACAGCAAGATCACCAACTGGAACGACAAGAAGATCGCGAAGCTCAACCCCGACGCGAAGCTCCCCGACCTGAAGATCCAGGCGTTCCACCGCTCCGACGAGTCCGGCACCACGGACAACTTCACCAAGTACCTGAAGGCCGCCGCGCCGAAGGCCTGGCCCTACGAGCCGAGCAAGTCGTGGGAGGCCAAGGGCGGCCAGTCCGCCCAGGGCTCCTCCGGTGTGGCGCAGCAGGTGAAGCAGACCGAGGGTGCGATCTCGTACTTCGAGCTCTCCTACGCCAAGGACATCAACACCGTCGACGTGAAGACCGAGGCCGCCGAGCCGGTCAAGGCCACCATCGAGAACGCCACGGCCGCCATCGGCGCCGCCAAGGTCGTCGGCACCGGCAAGGACCTCGCGCTGGAGCTGGACTACACCCCCGAGGCCGAGGGTGCCTACCCGCTCGTCCTGGTGACCTACGAGATCGCCTGTGACAAGGGCAACAAGGCGGACACCCTGCCCGCCACGAAGTCCTTCCTGAACTACATGGCCTCCGAGGACGGTCAGGGCCTGCTGGCGGACGCCGGCTACGCCCCGATGCCCGAGGAGATCATCACCAAGGTTCGCGACACCATCTCGAACCTGAGCTGACCCCGAGTGCGGTCCGGCTCCCGACCAGGGGCCGGACCGCACCGTCCGGTGCACCGCCGCCATGGGGCCTCGACCGACCGGAGGCCCCGCAGACCGGAGAACCCTGATGAACATATCGACACAGCAAACCGCTCCACCCTCCGTTCCCCCACCGCCCAGGGCTGAGCAGAAGCGCGCCGCCCGCGGCGCCACCCGCCCCGGTGACCGGATCTTCCTCGGGCTCTCCCGAGGGTCCGGCATTCTCGTGTTGGCGATCATGGCCGCGATCGCGGCCTTCCTGACCTACCGCACCGTTCTCGCGCTCAGCGAGAACGAGGCCAACTTCTTCACGTCCTTCGAGTGGAACCCCAGCGGCAACCCGCCGGAGTTCGGCATCGCGGTCCTGGTCTACGGCACCGTCGTGTCGTCGATCATCGCCATGATCATCGCGGTCCCGATCTCGGTGGGCATCGCGCTGTTCATCACGCACTACGCCCCGCGCAAGCTGGGCGGCCCCATCGCGTACGTGATCGACCTGCTCGCCGCCGTGCCGTCCATCGTCTACGGCCTGTGGGGCGCCCTCGTCCTGGTGCCGAACATGGCCGGCCTCTACGGCTGGCTGAACGACTACCTCGGCTGGACCGGCATCCTCGAGTGGAACGGCGGCGCCGCGCGCTCGCTGTTCACCGTCGGCGTCCTGCTCGCCCTGATGATCCTGCCGATCATCACCAGCGTCAGCCGTGAGGTCTTCCGGCAGGCGCCGCAGATGCACCAGGAGGCCGCCCTCGCCCTGGGCGCCACCCGCTGGGAAGTGATCCGCATGTCGGTCCTTCCCTTCGGCCGTTCCGGCGTGATCTCCGCCTCGATGCTGGGCCTCGGCCGCGCGCTCGGCGAGACGATGGCCGTGGCCATGGTGCTCTCGCCGTCCTTCGACATCAACGCCAGCCTGCTCGACCCGGGCGGCGGCACGTTCGCCCAGAACATCGCCAGCAAGTTCAACGAGGCCACCGTGACGGGCCGGGACGCGCTGATCGCGTCCGGTCTGGTCCTCTTCGTCATCACCCTGCTGGTCAACGGCGGCGCCCGCCTGATCATCGCCCGCCGCAAGGAGTACTCGGGGGCCAACGCATGAGCCACGCAACCATCACCCCGAAGTCCGCGAGCTCCCTGCGCGGTGCCACGCTCCCCAAGTGGTTCTCCTGGGCGGTCGCCGCGGCCTCCGTCGCGCTGGGCCTGGGCATCAGCAGCCTGGCCGGCCTGCACAGCAGCATCCAGTGGGCGCTGATCGCCGCGGTCCTCTTCGTCCTCGGCTCCTACGCCGTCTCCGCGGCGGTCGAGGGCAAGCGCCAGGCGAAGGACCGCACCGCGACCAGCCTGGTCTGGGTCGCCTTCCTGATGGCCGTCATCCCGCTGGCCTCCCTCATCTGGGAGACGGTCAAGCGCGGCGTGAAGGTCCTCGACGGCTACTTCCTCACCCACTCCATGGGCGTCGTCGCCGACAGCGAGCCCGGCGGCGGTATCTACCACGCCGTCCTGGGCACCCTGGAGCAGGTCGGCATCGCCACCGCGATCTCCGTGCCGATCGGCGTGCTCACCGCGATCTACCTGGTCGAGTACGGACGCGGCAGGCTCGCCAAGGCCGTCACCTACTTCGTCGACGTCATGACGGGCATCCCGTCGATCGTCGCCGGTCTGTTCATCCTCACCCTGTGGATCGTGATCCTGGACATGGGCTACTCCGGCTTCGCCGGCTCACTGGCCCTGAGCATCCTGATGATCCCGGTGGTCGTCCGCTCCACGGAGGAGATGCTCAAGCTCGTCCCGAACGAGCTGCGCGAGGCGTCCCTGGCGCTCGGCATCCCGAAGTGGCGCACCATCCTGAAGGTCGTCCTGCCCACGTCCATCGGCGGCATCACCACCGGCGTCATGCTGGCCATCGCCCGCATCACCGGTGAGACCGCCCCCGTGCTGCTGCTGGTCTGGGGTACGAGCGTGATCAACGCCAACCCGTTCTCCGACCCGCAGGCGTCACTGCCGATGTACATCTACCTGCAGTACGCCAACAGCGGCGGCTCCGGCGCGGCCTACGACCGTGCCTGGGCGGCGGCCCTGACGCTCATCGCGTTCATCATGATCCTCAACCTCGTGGCCCGCGGCATCGCCCGCTGGAAGGCCCCGAAGACCGGTCGCTGACGCGGCCATCAGCGACACGGACCCGAAAGAAGCAGTGATCCACATGGCCAAGCGCATCGACATCAGCGGCCTCAACGCCTACTACAGTTCCTTCCTCGCCATCGAGGACATCTCGATGACCGTCGAGCCCCGCTCCGTGACGGCCTTCATCGGCCCGTCCGGCTGCGGCAAGTCGACCTTCCTGCGCACCCTCAACCGCATGCACGAGGTCACGCCCGGCGGCAGGGTCGAGGGCAAGGTCATGCTCGACGACGAGAACCTCTACGGCGCCGGCATCGACCCGGTCGCCGTGCGGCGCGAGGTCGGCATGGTCTTCCAGCGCCCCAACCCGTTCCCCACCATGTCGGTCTACGACAACGTGGCGGCCGGTCTGCGCCTGAACGGCAAGTACAAGAAGTCCGAGCTGGACGGCATCGTCGAGAAGTCCCTGAGGGGCGCCAACCTCTGGAACGAGGTCAAGGACCGCCTGAACAAGCCCGGCTCGGGCCTCTCCGGCGGCCAGCAGCAGCGGCTGTGCATCGCCCGCGCGATCGCGGTCGAGCCGAAGGTGCTGCTGATGGACGAGCCCTGCTCCGCCCTGGACCCGATCTCCACCCTCGCCATCGAGGACCTGATCGGGAAGCTCAAGGAGCAGTTCACGATCGTCATCGTGACGCACAACATGCAGCAGGCGGCGCGCGTCTCCGACCGCACCGCGTTCTTCAACCTGGCGGCCGTCGGCCAGCCGGGCAAGCTGATCGAGATCGACGACACGGAGCGCATCTTCTCCAACCCGTCGGTCCAGGCCACGGAGGACTACATCTCCGGCCGCTTCGGCTGATCACGGACCCCTCACGGTGCTGCATGGCGGTGCCACCGTGAGGACGCGAAGGGCCCGCCCCCCGGTAGTGGGGGCGGGCCCGAGCGCTTTTCGGCCTGCACGAGGCTCGTGCTACATGAGGATCACCAGGTAGACCAGCCCGTAAGCGGCCGCCGCCACCAGCGCCGCCGCGGGCATGGTGATGAACCACCCCAGGACGATGTTCTTGGCGACGCCCCACCGCACCGCGTTGATGCGCTTCGTCGCCCCGACACCCATGATCGCCGACGTGATCACATGCGTGGTGGAGACCGGCGCCTTGAACAGGTACGCCGTGGCGAACATGATCGACGCGCCGGTCGCCTCGGCCGCGAACCCCTGCGGCGGGTCCAGCTCGATGATCTTCCGGCCCAGCGTCCGCATGATCCGCCAGCCGCCCGCGTACGTACCGGCCGACAGCATCACCGCACAGGCGACCTTCACCCAGACCGGGATGGGATCGCCGTAGTCCTCGACGTCCGCGATGACCAGGGCCATCACCACGATGCCCATCGTCTTCTGCGCGTCCTGGAGACCGTGCCCGAGCGCCATGCCCGCCGCCGACACCGTCTGCGCGATGCGGAAACCGCGCTTGGCCTTGTGCGGGTTGGTCCGCCGGAAGATCCACAGGATCGCGGTCATGACCAGGTAACCGGCGATCAGACCGACGATCGGCGACACGAACATCGGGATGACGACCTTGTCCAGCACCCCGTTCCAGTACACGGTCGTCCCGCCGGCCAGCGCCGCCCCCACCATGCCGCCGAACAGGGCGTGCGAGGAGGAGGACGGCAGTCCGAAGTACCAGGTGATGAGGTTCCAGGTGATCGCGCCGACGAGCGCGGCGAACAGGATCCCCATGCCCGTCGAGCCCTCGGGGGTCTGGATCAGCCCCTCACTGACCGTCTTGGCGACCCCGGACCCCAGGAAGGCGCCGGCCATGTTCATGACGGCGGCCATCGCGAGGGCCACGCGCGGGGTGAGCGCACGGGTCGAGACCGAGGTGGCGATGGCGTTCGCCGAATCGTGGAAGCCGTTCGTGTACGTGAAGAAGAGCGCGACCCCGATGGTCACGACCAGAGCGAAGGTGTCCATGAAGGGTCTCAGGACTCCTTGACGGCAATGGTCTCGACTGTGTTCGCCACGTGCTCGAAGGCGTCGGCCGCCTCCTCCAGGACATCCACGATCTGCTTCAGCTTGAGCACCTCGATGGCGTCGTACTTGCCGCTGAAGAGATGGGCCAACAGTTTCCGGTGGATCTGGTCGGCCTGGTTCTCCAGACGGTTGACCTCGATCCAGTACTCGGTGAGGTTTTCCATGGTGCGCAGGTTCGGCATGGCCTCGGCCGTGAGCTCGGCGGCCCGCGCCAGCACCTCGATCTGCTGGTCGACGCCCTTGGGCAGTTCCTCGACGTTGTAGAGGACGACCAGGTCGACGGCCTCCTCCATGAAGTCCATGATGTCGTCGAGGGACGAGGCGAGGGAGTAGATGTCCTCGCGGTCGAAGGGCGTGATGAACGAGGAGTTCAGCTGGTGGAAGATCGCGTGCGTGGCGTCGTCACCCGCGTGTTCCGCGGCCCGCATACGCTCTGCGATCTCGACCCGGGCGGGGCCGTCCGCCCCGAGCAGTTCCATCAGGAGTTTCGAGCCCGTGACGATGTTGTCCGCGGACGCGGCGAACATGTCGTAGAAGCTCGTCTCCCTGGGGGTCAGACGAAAGCGCACGTGGGGTCCTCGGGGTGCATCGGTTCGGTGAGGCTGGTGCCGGGCGCACCATCCAGCCACAACTGTCGGGCCGCCCACCAGTGTCACCCATTCGGTGTCGGACGACAGGCACGGGGGCGGTCCGAGGGCTGCAGCGCGGCTGCCGCCCATGGGCGGCAGCCACAGTGCCTATACCCAGCAAAGTTCGCTACCATATACCCGCCAGGGGTATATGTCGCCCGCCACTGCACAGGAGGACGCGATGACGACCACCGAGACCGGCGCCGGCGCGCCCTCCTCCCCGGACACCGCGGACGTGACGGACACCACGGACGCGACCGAGACGGCCGATCCCGCAGTGATCGTGACCGACCACGACCGGGGCATCCACGGCTACCACCACCAGAAGCAGGAACACGTCAAACGCCTGCGCCGCATCGAGGGCCAGATCCGGGGCCTGCAGCGCATGGTCGACGAGGACGTCTACTGCATCGACATACTCACCCAGGTGTCCGCCTCCACCAAGGCGCTGCAGTCCTTCGCACTGCAACTGCTGGAGGAACACCTGCGCCACTGCGTCGCCGACGCGGCCCTCAAGGGCGGCGACGAGGTCGACGCCAAGGTGAAGGAAGCGACCCAGGCGATCGCCCGCATGCTACGGACGTGACCTGAGCGAACCGATCGAACCGATCCCCGGCTCCGTGCACACCTCGGCCACCTGCAGCACCTTGTCTATGCTCTCCAGGCTGAGCCGCCCCTGGGCGGCGGAGGCGGCGATGATCAACTCTCCGCACAGCTCGATCTCGGCGAGGGCCACATAGTCCCGAACCGACCCACCACCGAGCGGGGCCACACACGTCACCTCATCCATACCGTCATACGGGCAGAGGCCCCCTAGCGTAGGCAGCACTCCCCGCCCCGCGCATGGCACGTAAGGGCTAGTTCACGCCGGTCATTCCTCGGCGATCCGGCCCGCGTAGATGTCGGCGGGCTCCGGGAGGCGGACGTCGGCGGGGGCGCCGAAGTCGTAGAGGAGGGTGGTGGAGGCGACCGCGACCGGCTCCTCCCGCTCGCCGTTCATGAAGCTGAACCGGTGGCGGACCTTCCGGATGCGCCCCTCGTCGTCCAGGTAGACGTCGAAGGGGACCACGGCGGTGGCGAAGCCGGTCGCCGCCGCGCCCAGCGGCCCCTTGTTCGCCTCGGAGGCGGCGCGCGCGGCCTCGTGCAGGTCCGCCGTGCCCCGGTAGTGCCGCACCTCGGCCCCGGCGAGCTCCGTCCTGCCCACGAAGGTCGCGGACCGCGTCCCGCGCAGCAGCTCGGCCGCGGCGAACGGGTCGGTGACGCCGCCGGTGACGAGGTTCCCGTCGGACAGCGTCCGGGTGTCCACCCGCACCCACTTGTCGGCGGGCACTCCGGCGCCCCGGTTCTTCATGAACAGCGCGCCCGGAGCGAGCAGTTCGGTGATGGGCCGGCGCACCGACGTACCGGACGGGTCCTGCGGCAGCAGCACCTTCAGCCGCCCCAGCCGCTTCCGGTAGTCGTACACACCCTCCCCGCGGATGGTCACCCGGGTGCCGCCGGTGGCCATCTCCATCGAGGTGCGCGCCTTGGAGCTGCCCGCGTCCACCAGCGCGTCCGCGGCCCCCCGCACCACCGCCGCCGCCGCCGAGCCGCCGGGCGAGCCGCCGGTCGCGGCCCCGCTGCTGCCGCCGCAGCCCGCGAGGCCACCGAGCACCAGACAACCGACAGTCCCGAGGGCAACGACCGCACCACCGGTCCGCCCACGCCGCAGTTCCCGTCCTGCCATGCTCCGCCTACCCCCGCTACGTCCGACACGGGCCGCCTGTTCTCCCGGTTAACGACCGGTAGGGGACCCCGTCACGCAGACACTCCGGGAGCGGTACCTTTGTCGGGTGGAACAGCAGGGAGCCCCGGTAAGCCTCCAGGAACACAGGACAACCACATCCGAGCAGGGGCGCTTCTGCGTCGCCCGCTGCGTCTGCGGCTGGCGCGACCCCGCGAGGAGAGCCAGAAGCCTGGCCCGTACGGACGCCGAGAAACACTCGGTGGAGTGACCCGGACCGGGGAACCGCCCCGGGGGCCACTCCACCTCATGACACTCATGGCGTACGTCACACGGGACGACGGCTACGCCGCCAAGTCGCGCTCCCCCGGCCCGGACTGCCGGGCCTCTCCCCGGGTCATCCGCGCCTCGGTCCCGTTCCCTTTGATCAGCCACGCTCCCCGCCGTGACTGCTCGATCGTCCGCATCAGCGGGGTCAGCAGCGCCATGGCGGGCGGCGACAGCAGCAGCGCGACGGCCGTACCGAGCGCGAGCCCGCCCACGACGTCCGTCGGGTAGTGCACGCCCATGTAGACCCGGATGAACCCGCCCAGCACCCCGAGCACCAGGCCGATGATCCCGAGCCGCCGGTTGGCCAGGAACAGCCCCACCGCCAGCGCCATGCAGAGCGTCGCGTGGTCGCTGACGAACGAGTAGTCGGTCTTGCCGTCGACCAGGACCTCGAGCCCCTCGTGGTCGAGGAAGGGCCGGCGCCGCTCCACGAACTCACGTATCGGCACGTTCACCAGGACCGCGACGCCCGCCGCGAGCGGGGCCCACACCAGAGCCGCCACGGCCGGGGCCGCGTCCTCGCCGCCCCGCTTCCTGACGCCCCACCAGCACCACAGCAGCAACCCCAGCAGGGCGAACAGCAGGCCGAACTCACCCACGAACTCCATGAGGTGGTCGAACCACGGCGGTGCGGCCTTCGCCAGGCCGTTGATGTCATAGAGCAGGTCGACGTCGGGGTTCGACCCGGAATCTGCGAGTCCAGCCATGGTGCTGAGGCCCCTTCGTCATGTCTTCCGGCGCACCGTGCGTGCGCCTCTACCCCACCCCCGTGGTGTAGATCCGCTGGCCTGTTCGGCTACGACAACAGGAACGCACGGCCCCCGCCGATACGTTCCGCCCTCCATCGAATGATCACTCAGACGTTATCGAAGAGAGATGCGTCGTCGCAGCTCAGGGGAGTGGTTCACGCATCGCTCAGACCGTCATGGGGAGCGCTTTCGCGCCATCTTCGGTGACGCGGGTGGCACCGAAGTAGTCAGGTGTGTCGATCGGGTCGAATCGGATCACGGCGCCCGGACGCGGCGCGTCGATCATGTACCCACCGCCGACGTAAATGCCCACATGCCGGATGGCCCGCGAATCGGTGAGGTCGTCCGAGAAGAAGACCAGATCACCGGGGAGCAGTTCGTCCCGCGCGGGATGCGGTCCCGCGTTGTACTGGTCGTTCGCCACCCGCGGGAGCGTGATCCCCACGCTCTCGTACGCGGCCTTGGTCAGCCCCGAGCAGTCGAAGCGTCCTCCCTGGTCAGCGGTGCCGTTACCGCCCCAGAGGTAGGGCGTGCCGAGCTTCTTCTGCGCGTAGTCGATGGCCCCGGCGGCCTGCCTGGAGGGGTCGACCCGGCCGACCGGCGCGGCGAAGCTCTTCTCCAGCGAGAGGATGCGCTCGACGTAGTTCTGCGTCTCCTTGTACGGCGGCACGCCCTGGTACTTGATGACCGCGTACGCCCCGGCGTTGTACGAGGCCAGCATGTTTTCGGTCAGATTCCCCGGCACGTCCTTCACATAGCCCGCGAGGGCGCAGTCGTACGTCGCCGCCGAGGGAATCGCGTCGTTCGGGTCCCACACGTCCCGGTCGCCGTCGCCGTCCCCGTCGACACCGTGGGTGGCCCAGGTACCGGGGATGAACTGGGCTATGCCCTGCGCCGCCGCGTGACTCTGCGCCTTCGGGTTGAACCCGCTCTCCTGGTACAACTGCGCGGCGAGCAGCGCCGGGTTGATGGCCGGGCAGAGATTGCCCCACTTCTGCACGAGATCCTGGTACGCGGCCGGCACGGTCCCCTTCGCCAGCGTCTTGACGGCACCGCCGCCGACCCCGCCCGCGAGGTTCCCCGCGACGAGGAAGACGCCGACGGCGAGCAGCATGACGAAGGCGAGCGCGGAACCCACAGCGACGCTTGCCGCGATCCAGGCCTTACGCACCGTCAACCGCCCATCGTCGCCCCGGAGTCCGCTGCCCACGTCAGCATAGAGGCGCCCGCCCCTCTCCGGGGTGATCACGGGAGAGACGGGAACACATGTGCCGCGTGGGACAGGACGCACGGCCTCAGCCGCACTCCGCCCACAGGCCCTTCCCCACGGTCAACGCCCCCACACCCCACGAGGACGCACAGGCCCGCACCAGCGGCAGCCCCCGGCCGTTCTCCGCCTCGTCCGGCGGTACGTCGAGCGGCGCCCCCTCGCCGAACCCGGGCGGTACCCGCGGGTCGGTGTCCCACACCCCGATCCGCAGCCGCCCGTCCTCGGCGGCGCGCAGCCGCAGGGCGTAGGGGCCGGTGGTGTGCACGTGGGCGTTGGCGAGGAGTTCGGCGGCCACCAGCTCGGCGGTGGGCGCGAGTTCGGCGAGACCGTGCGCCCCCAGCACGGTCCGCAGGGTGACCCGGGCGATGCGCGGAGCGCGGGGATCGTGCGGGAGTTGAAGGACGTACGACCAGGGCGGGTTTACGGTGGGCATGGAAGTCTCCGATCACTGACGGAAGTTGGCGGGTTGCGTACGGTGGTGACCCAGTGGCATGCCGATCCGTCGATCGGTGCGCTTCTGGGGCGGAGGCGCCGAGAATTAAAGTAACGCCGCCCCAACTAACGTGTTAGCTAGATATCTGAATCTGCATTAGTTTCCATCCTTGTGGGTGACCGTAGCGCCAGGGAGGCGTCAGGACCGTGAGAACCAGTCCAACCGGCCGTCGGCTCCGATTGGGCGTGGAGCTGCGAAAACTGCGGGAGCGCGCAGGGCTCACCGCGACAGAGGCCGGTCAACTTCTCGGCGTGAAGCAGAACCAGATCAGCAACACCGAGGCCGGGCGCATCGGCGTGAGCCCCGAGCGCGTGCGCACCCTGGCCCACCACTACAAGTGCGGCGACACTGCTCTCATCCAGGCACTCAGCGACATGACGGCCGACCGCAGACGCGTGTGGTGGGAGGAGTACCGGGAGATCCTGCCCGCCGCACTGCTGGACCTGGCCGAAGTCGAGCACCACGCGACCCGTCTGCGCGGTGCCGTGACCGTGCACATCCCGGGACTGCTCCAGACCGCCGAACACGCTCGTGCGCTGTTCCGTCACGTGGTGCCCGAGTTCTCGCCCCCGGACATCGAGCACCGGGTGTCGTTCCGCATCAAGCGTCAGGCCGTGCTGTACCGCGACTCGCCTGCCCCTTACCAGGCCATCATTCACGAGGCCGCCCTACGGATGCAGTTCGGCGGCCCCACCATCGCCGCCGCGCAACTGCGGCACCTGCTGGACATGAGCGAGCGGGAGCACATCATCCTGAAGGTGCTGCCGTTCGCCGCCGGAGGCTTCCCGGGATCGGGGCAGTCGATCTTCTACTCGCACGGGCCCGTCCCCCAACTGGACACCGTCCATCTCGACCAGTCGCACGGCCCCGTCTTCCTCGACGCCGAGGCCCAACTGGACATGTACCGAGTACTGCTCGAACGGCTGGACTCCCGGGCCCTCACCCCGGAAGCGTCCCGCGACGTGATCCACCACCTGCTCCGAGACACGTGAGAGGAACCGCGATGCCCCCCTTCAAGTGGCAGAAGTCGTCTCTGTGCGGCACAGGCGACTCGTGCATACATGTGGCGGCCACCCCTGGGTCCATCCACATAACAGAGTCCGCCGACCCCAACGGAGCGGTACTCACCACCACGCCGGGCAGCTTCCTGAGTCTCCTTCAGATACTCAAGGAAGAAAGGGAGGTGACGAGCGACCAGCCCACCGCCATCGACGTGACCGCCGACGACAACCTCACCGTCCGTATCCACGCCGGCGCGACCCCCGGGACCACCGTCACCACGGACCGACACCGGTGGGACGTCTTCGTCCTCGGCGTGCGCGCGGGTGAGTTCGACCATTTCGTGGCCGAACCGTGATACACAGAGTGACGATACGACTCATCACCCATCGACTCGCTCCCCTCCCAGGGACCGGCGCGCGCCGGTGAGAAGCTTTCTTCATACGAAACCCGCCAACTAATGATGCCGAGTCGACATCCGACGGCGTCATCGTCGGCGACAATGAGGCCTGACCTCTGCATGCCCGCAGGGGGCACGGAACGACCCGACAGGGGCGGTGACTTACATGTTCTTTGCGGCCGACGAGGGAGACATCAACACCATCATCGGCGGGATCGCTCCCGACTGGGGCCCCTTCGGCAGCTTGGGCAACGAGGCCAAGGTCATGATCGAAGTGGTCATGGCGCTCGCCATCCTGATCTGCCTGGGAATCGCCATCTGGGGAGCGGCGAAGCAGCGCATCGGCGCGACGGCGCTGCGCGACACCTTCAGCGCGGAGCAGGGCAAGGGCCTGATCATCGCGGGCCTGACAGGGGTCTTCATCATCGGCTCTCTGGGCACGGTGTTCACCATCGTGTACGGAATGGCCGTGTAGGAGACCCCCCATGCCTCCGACCGGGCCCGTCCGGCCTCTCCTTCCACCCCACCCGCCCGTCGCGCCCACCGGCTGAGGTTGCGTTTCCCTGATGTCGACTCATAACACCGCGCCCGCGCGGGGACCAGCACGGCTACCGTCGTACATGGAGTACGCGGAGTACGAGGTGTTTCCGCACGACGCTGAGGGGGCGTACGCGGCATGAGTCTCGGAGACGAACACGGGAACTCCGGTGGGTACGGCGGCACGGGCCAGACCCACACCCGCCTGCCGGAGACCGACGTCAGCCCGTACGCCGGCGGGCGCAGAGGTGGCCGTACGTCGTCGCGCAGCCTGGTCACGGTGGTGGGCGTGGTGGTGCTCCTGATCGCCGCGATCGCCTTCGCGAACCGTGGAGGAGACGATTCCTCATCGGGCGAGGACGACGACTCCCCGAAGGCGGCGGCGACGGCCCCCTCCGGGGAGAAGCCCGTCCAGTCGGCGAACGCCGGCATCCCCTCAGGCTTCGCCCACAACCGCCAGGGGGCGGAGAGCGCGGCGGCGAACTACGCGGTGGCGCTGGGCTCGGCCGAGATGTTCAACAAGAATCGGCGCGACGCCATACTGGGCACGGTCATCGTCCCCACACGGGTCGCGGACTTCAAGGCCAGCCTGGACAAGGCGTACACGCCGGAGTTCAACAAGAACGTGGGCCTGAACGAAGACGGCACCACACCCAAGGGCGCCACGTTCGTCTCCCGTACAAGCCCGATCGGTACCAAGGTCACCGAGTCGTCCGACAACACCGCGACGGTCGAAGTCTGGTGCAGCGGCCTCCTGGGCCTCGCGGGCGAGAGCTCCACCAACCCGGTCACCAGCAGCTGGTTCACCATCACCATTCAACTTGAGTGGACCAACGACAACTGGAAGATCGTGACCCACTCCCAGAAGGATGGCCCCGCGCCGGTTCCCGGCGACGAGCGGGCCTCCAGCGCCGAAGAGATGGCTAAGGCCGTCGAGGAGTACGGAGGGTTCACGTATGCGCGGTAATCGTCGCCTGCTCAAGCTGGCCGGCATCGTCGCGGCCGTTCAGGCATCAGCTGTCCTTTTTGCCACGCGTGCCTTCGCAGAACCCACACCGACGCCAACGGGCAGCAACGACCCCTGCGACCTGATCCACGGCCCCGCCAAGGACTACTGCGACCGAGACGGCGGAGGCGGCTCCGGTGGCGGGTCCGGCGGAGCCGGCAGCCTCAACGACCCCACCACCGCCCTCGACCCCCTCGCCGCCCTGGCAAGGGGCTGCGCCGACGCCGCCGCCTGGACGATCAAGAAGCTCAGTGCCGCCGTCGACGAGACGGCCGCCGTGGACTTCACCAACCCGACGTTCCGCCAGCAGTACGCCGTCGTCTTCGCGGCGTCGACGATCCTGACACTCCTGCTGTGGCTGCTGGCCGTGGCCAAGCGGGCCGTACGAGGCGTCCCCCTCACGACCGCCCTCTCGGAGGCCATCGGCTTCCTCTGGCTCACGGTGCTGGCCTCGGCGTTCACCCCGCTGATCCTCTACACCGTCGTCTCGGCCACCGACAGCGTGACCGACGTCCTGGCAAAGGCGACGGGCAACCAGACGGACACGTTCTTCGGCACGTTCGCGGGCGCCCTGGAGAAGGGCAAGGACATCGGCGGCGGCCCGATCATGCTGATCATCGTCTCGCTGGTGTCGATCCTCGCGGCCGGCGTCCTCTGGCTGGAGCTGGTCATCCGCGCGGCCCTGCTCTACGTGGGCGCGCTGCTCGGCACGGTCGTGTACGCGGGGCTGGTCGACAAGAACCTGTGGGGGCACGTCCGGCGCTGGGCGGGCATCATGATCGCGGTGATCCTGGTGAAACCGGTCATCGTCATCGTGCTGGGCCTGGCGGGCGCGCTGTCCTCCGACGACGGCCCCAACGCCTTCTCCGCCGTGGTGTCGGGTCTGGCGATCATCCTGCTGGCCATCTTCGCCAGCGCGATGATCTACCGCTTCGTGCCGGGCTTCGGCGACGAGATCGCGAACTCCCGCAACAACCGCATCATGCAGGGCGCCGAGAGCAAGGCCGCCGCGGTCATGAGCTCCCCGGCGACCATGGTCGCGCAGGGCATCAAGACCCACAGCACCCGCGCCGACAGCAACAGAGGCGGCCAGTCCTCGTCGTCCGGCGGCGCGCGCCCCTCCAATCCCGCCTCCGGCGGAGTCGCCGCGCACAGCTCGCGCCCCTCGAACGGTGGCGGCGGATCTGTCCCCTCCGCCACACCCGCACCCCGCTCGGGCAGCCCGGTGACCACGCCGCACGCCGGCCGGAGCAACAGCAGCAGTAACAACAGCACGGGAGGTGAAGGGCGTTGACGACCGAGTCCCACCTGTCCCATCCGGTCACGCCCCGCCGTACGTATCTGATCGGCCGGGCCCGGCCGAACGCGATCGTCGGCCGCAATCGGGAGACCGGGGAGATCGCGCTGATCGTCCTGGGCGCGTTCTCCGGCATGATGGCCGGTCTCCTCGTCCCCGTGCTGTCCCTGCGGATCGTGCTGCTCGCGGGCCTCCCGATGATCGCGCTGGCCGCCGTGTACGTGCCGTACCGGGGCCGCACGTTCTACAAGTGGTTCGAGATCAACCGGAGCTACCGGCGGACCGTGCGCCAAGGCACCACGTACCGCTCGGGTGCCGTGGAAGCGGGCACCCGGCTGGACGGCCGGGAGGTCGAGGTCGGGCCGCCGCCCGGGATCGGGCGGATCACCTGGCTGGCCGCCCCGTTCGGGCCCGACGAGATCGCCGTACAGCTGCACGCGGACCGCAAGACGGTCACCGCGGCCATCGAGATCGAGGGCCCCGGCGTGGGCCTGCGCGACTCCGAGGACCAGGAGGCGCTCGTCGACCGCTTCGGCACGCTGCTCAAGCACGTGGCGAACGGCGACGGCTTCGTGACCCGCATCCAGATGCTCGCCCGCACGCTGCCCGCCGACCCCGACGCGCACGCCAAGGACGTCTCCCTGCGCGGGGACGAGAAGGCGCCGCCGTGGCTCCAGCAGTCGTACGACCAGCTGCAGTCGATGGTGTCGACCAGCAGCGAGCAGCACCGCGCCTACCTGGTCGCCTGCATGCACTACACGCGTGAGCTGGCCGCCGAGGCCAACGCGATGGCCCGCGCGGTGCGCACCCAGGGCCGCCGCAAGGTGGACCGGGACGCCGGACTGGCCGTCGTCATGGCCCGTGAGCTGACCGACATCTGCTCCCGGCTCCAGGAGGCCGACATCCGCGTACGGCAGCCGCTCGGCCAGAGCAGGCTGTCCTCGCTGATCCACTCCATGTACGACCCGGACCACCCGATCGACCACATCCAGGCGATGACCAAGCGCAACGCCTGGCCGGCCGAGCTGGACGCCATGGAGCCCACCTACCTCCAGGCCAAGACCCGCGAGTCCTCCACCCGCGCCCCCTGGTGCCACGCCACGGCCTGGATCAAGGAGTGGCCGATGACCCCGGTGGGCGTCAACTTCCTCGCGCCCCTCCTCGTCCACACGCCGGACGTGATCCGCACCGTCGCCGTCACGATGGACCTGGAACCCACCGAGGTCGCCATCGAGCGCATGCTGACGGAGAAGACCAACGACGAGGCCGAGGCGTCCCGCGCCGCGAAGATGAACCGCACGGTCGACCCGCGGGACATCGCCGCGCACGGCCGGCTCGACCAGCGCGGCGAGGACCTCGCCAGCGGCGCGGCCGGCGTCAACCTCGTCGGCTACATCACCGTCTCCTCCCGCAATCCCGAGGCGCTGGCCCGCGACAAGCGGACCATCCGGGCCTCGGCCGGAAAGTCGTACCTGAAGCTGGAGTGGTGCGACCGCGAGCACCACCGCGCCTTCGTGAACACACTCCCGTTCGCCACCGGCATTCGAAGGTAGGGGCTGAGTCCGATGCGGGATCCGCTGTCCGTCGTCACCGACGCCTTCACGTCCTTCCTGTTCGGGAAGGTCGAGACGACACGGCTGCCGGTGCGCACGTCCACCGGCCAGGCGCAGGCCGTCTACCTGCCGACGGCCGCCCCCGGCCTCGGCGACTCCGGCGTCATCATCGGCCGCGAGGTCTACTCCGGCAAGGGCTACATCTACGACCCGTTCCAGCTCTACGGCCAGCAGCTCCCCGCGCCGCACTGGCTGGTCCTCGGCGAGTCCGGCAACGGCAAGTCGGCCCTGGAGAAGACGTACGTCCTGCGCCAGCTGCGCTTCCGCGACCGCCAGGTCGTCGTCCTGGACGCCCAGGGCGAGGACGGGGTCGGCGAATGGAACCTCATCGCGCAGGAGCTGGGGATCACCCCCATCCGGCTGGACCCGACGGCCGCCCTGAACCACGGCATCCGGCTCAACCCGCTCGATCCGACCATCACCACGACGGGCCAGCTCGCGCTGCTGCGCACCATCATCGAGGTCGCGATGGGGCGCGGCCTGGACGAGCGCTCCGGCTTCGCGCTCAAGGTCGCGCACGCCTACGTCACCGAGACGATCGTCGAACGCCAGCCGGTCCTCACCGACATCGTCGAGCGGCTGCGCCACCCCGAACCCGAGTCGGCGGAGGCGATGAACGTCGCCATAGACGACGTACGGGCCTGGGGCCTGGACGTCGCCCTGGTCCTCGACCGGCTCGTCGACGGTGACCTGCGCGGCATGTTCGACGGCCCGACGACGGTCGGCATCGACCTGGACGCGCCGCTGATCGTCTTCGACCTGTCCCACATCGACCGCAACTCCATCGCCATGCCGATCCTGATGGCGATCGTCGGCGTCTGGCTGGAGCACACCTGGATCCGCCCCGACCGGAAGAAGCGCATCTTCCTGGTCGAGGAGGCCTGGCACATCATCAACAGCCCGTTCGTCGCCCAGCTGTTCCAGCGGCTGCTGAAGTTCGGCCGCCGGCTCGGCCTGTCCTTCGTCGCGGTCGTCCACCACCTGTCCGACGTGGTGGACGGGGCCGCGGCCAAGGAAGCCGCGGCCATCCTGAAGATGGCGTCGACCCGGACCATCTACGCCCAGAAGGCCGACGAGGCACGGGCGACGGGCAGAGTGCTGGGCCTGCCCCGGTGGGCGGTGGAGATCATCCCCTCGCTCACCCCGGGCATCGCGGTCTGGGACGTCAACGGCAACGTGCAGGTCGTCAAACACCTGATCACCGAGACCGAGCGCCCGCTGGTCTTCACCGACCGCGCGATGACCGAGTCCTCCGCCGACCTGTCCCACGACGCCCTGCTCGCCGCCGAACTGGAGGCGGAGGAACGGGCGGCGGCCTTCGTGGAGCAGCACGTCGGCGACTCCCGGTCGACGGTGGCGTAAGGGCGTCGGACGACAGGGGAAAGGAACACGCGTGAGACCGGAGGGCCACGGCAACGGACGGAACGGCCAGGGCGGTGTCCCGGACGGGCTGCTGGTCGGGCTGCTCGCGTTCCTGCTCGGCATCACCCTGCTGGTCTGGACGGCCACCGGCCTCGCGGGCCTCGTCGCCCGCGGCTCCTGGCCGTCCGGCGTCACCTTCACCCGCACCCCGGTCGCCATGCGGCACCTCGTCGCCGAGCCCCACGACATCCCGGGCGCCTGGCCGGACGCCCCCGCCTCCGCCCTCTCGGGGTACGGGCTGTTCTGGGGCCTGTTCATCGGCCAGCTGATGCTGCTGCTCGTCCTCACCATCTTCGTGCTGGGCACGGTGGCCCGGTGGCGGGCGCTACGGGCCCGGCGGAAGGCGGAGCGGGCGGCGGGCGCGACCGCGGCACCGGAGCCGGTCCAGCACGAGGTACCGACACCGAGAGCGGCACCCGAGCCCGTACGGGAACGGGAGCGGGAAGCAGCACCACTCCCCGGCACGGCACCACCCCGGGAAGCCGCCCTCGCCGAAGCCCTCCCGCCCTCGGCGGCCGCGGCCCACCCGGTGCTCTACGGCTCCCCGGACACCCGGCACACCACCGCCGCCTCGGCCGTACGGGACGCGGAGGGTCCCGCCCTCGTCGTCACCTCCGACCCCTCCCTCTGGGCGGAGACCAAGGACGCGCGGGCTAAGCTCGGCCCCACCCACCTCTACGACCCGGCCCACCGCTGCGACACCCCGGCCCGCCTCCACTGGTCCCCCACGGCCGGCTGCGAGGACAAGGAGACGGCCGTCGCACGCGCCACCGCCCTGCTGGCCCCGGTCCGCCCCGCCTCCCGGCTCGACCAGGCCGTCGGCGACACCGCCCAGACCCTCCTGCGCAGCTACCTGCACGCCGCCGCCATCGACGGCCGCACCATCCGCCACGTCCACCGCTGGGCGCAGGGCACCCAGGTCCAGGACGCGGTACGCGTGCTGCGGACCAACCCCAAGGCCGCCCCGGGCGCCGCGGGCGAACTCGAGGCGACCCTCACCGCGTACCCGGAACGCCGGGACATCGCCCAGCAGCTGACGGCCCGTGCGCTCTCCGCCCTGCTCACGGTCAACATCCGCGAGGCCTGCACTCCGAACCGAACTGATGCCCTCGCCCTGGATTCCTTCGTCCACGAAACGGGCACGCTTTATGTGGTGGGTGAATCCATCGAGGATCCCCGCACCCAGCCGGGTGCGATGCCGTTGCTGACGGCCCTCACCGCAAGCGTGGTCGAGCACGGCCGGCGCATGGCCGAACGGTCATCCTCCGGTCGGCTCGACCCACCATTCACGCTGGTCCTGGACGACGTCGCGGCCGTGGCCCCCCTCCCCCAGCTCCCGGAGCTCCTGGCCACCGGCGCGGACCGGGGCATGCCCACCCTGGCCCTCCTCCGCTCCCGCGAACAGGCCCGCACCCGCTGGCCGCACGACGAACTGCCGGTGTAGGCACCGCAGGTCAGCGCTCGACGACCAGCTCCAGCTCGTACTCGTCCGGCTTCCCCGCCAGCGGCAGGCTCACCCCGCTCTCCACGAAGCCCGCCTTGCGGTAGAAGCCGAGGGCACGCGCGTTGTCCGGGTGCACGATGAGCCGCACCCGCTCCAACCCCGCCCCCCACGCCCACTCCAGCGCAGCCTCGAACAACGCCTTGGTGAGCCCGTTCCCCCGGTGCTCGGGCCGTACGAACACCCCGACAAGATGCCCCTGCCGCCGCTCGATGGTGAACCCGGCCAAGTCCGTCGTACCGGGCTCCTCGACCAGCACGACGACCGACCCCACCCAGGTGCCGTCCGCCGTCTCCGCGATGAACTGCCGCATCCCGTCCGCACCCTCGGCCGCCCGCGCCGTCCGCTCCTGCCAGTACGTGTCGGGCCGCGTCACCGCCGTCTCGTACGTCTCCAGGAAGGCGATGTCCGCGACCGGGTCCCGCAGCGCGATGAGCCGCAACGCCTTCACCGAGGCCCACTCCTCGGCCCGCACCTGCCGGATCACATAGTCCCCGAAGGCGGTGCCGATCCCCGCCCCGGAACGCGTAGTAGTCATACCGGCCACGGTAGTACCGGGGTACCCCCGTCCTCACCCGAATTACTGCCCGTAGCCCTGAAATGCAGAAAGCCCCGCACCTGTCGGTGCGGGGCTTTCCCACAATTTGTTCGGCGGCGTCCTACTCTCCCACAGGGTCCCCCCTGCAGTACCATCGGCGCTCTGGGGCTTAGCTTCCGGGTTCGGAATGTAACCGGGCGTTTCCCCCACGCTATGACCACCGAAACACTATGAAACTGACAACCGCACCACGCCATGAGCGCGGGGTCGTTCGTGGTTTCAGAACCGACACAGTGGACGCGAGCAACTGAGGACAAGCCCTCGGCCTATTAGTACCGGTCACCTCCACCCATTACTGGGCTTCCAGATCCGGCCTATCAACC
>NZ_JBFAKH010000044.1:0-63138 GCF_040655635.1 Streptomyces sp. NPDC050388 | reverse complement strand
CCTCTCAGGCCGGCTACCCGTCGTCGCCTTGGTGAGCCACTACCTCACCAACCAGCTGATAGGCCGCGGGCTCATCCTCCACCGCCGGAGCTTTCCGCCGCCGCCCATGCGGGCGGCGGCGGGTATCCGGTATTAGACCCCGTTTCCAGGGCTTGTCCCGAAGTGGAGGGCAGATTGCCCACGTGTTACTCACCCGTTCGCCACTAATCCCCACCGAAGTGGTTCATCGTTCGACTTGCATGTGTTAAGCACGCCGCCAGCGTTCGTCCTGAGCCAGGATCAAACTCTCCGTGAATGTTTTCCCGTGATCGGGAGAGCACCACGAGAGCGGAACCACCGGAGGAATGGTCCGGCGGTTCACAGCGTCCTCGCTGTGTTTCTTCAAAGGAACCTCGTCCCGGCCGAACGGCCGGAGACGGGGTATCAACATATCTGGCGTTGATTTTTGGCACGCTGTTGAGTTCTCAAGGAACGGACGCTTCCTTCGTACTCACCCTCGCGGGCTTTCCTCCGGGCGCTTCCCTTCGGTCTTGCGTTTCCGACTCTATCAGATCTTTCCGATCCGATTTCCTCGGGCTTTCGCCTTCCGGGACCACGCTTTCCGCGTTTCCCTTTCCGGCGGACCCGACTCTATCAGATCTTCTTTCTCGACCTGACCCCCAGTCAGCGGGGTTTGTCTTTCCGGCCGTTGGGCCGTTCCGACGTCTCAAACCTTAGCGGACCCTCTCGCTGCTCCTCAAATCGGAGCCGTTCGGATCCGAATCGAGTCGCAGAGTCCCGTACGAATTGAATTCGGGCACGCCGAAATCGGTCCGCTTGGGAGGTCATGCTGTTGGTGTGAGTGCCGCTGTCGCGGCGGAGGTGCTGCCGCAGAACCGTTACGGCCTGATGGCAACTCGAAGAACACTACGGATCGGGCAGGGGAGTGTCAAGCGAGCCCTGTCAAGATCTTTTCAGTCGGCCGGAGCTGCCCGGCCGACCCGTCGGCTCGAGGCCGTCAGTCCAGGTCCGTGAGGCGTCCGTCGGCGTCGGGCTGGGCGTCCTCCACCCTGCGCAGGAGGCGGGTGAGCATCTCATCCAGGGCGGTCCGCTCGTCCGCGGAGAGGTCCTGGAGGAGGTCCCCCTCGAAGACCGTCGCCATGCGCATCACCTCCATCCACTTCTCCCGGCCGGCGTCCGTGATCTCGACGATGACCCGTACCCGGTTCGTCTCGTCCCGGTCCCGGCTGACGAGCCCTTCGGCGACCATGCGGTCGATCCGGTGGGTCATGGCGGCCGGCGTCAGGCCCAGCCGCTTGGCGAGGTCGCTGGGCCCCATGCGGTAGGGGGCGCCGGAGAGGACGAGGGCCTTGAGGACCTCCCAGTCGGCGTTGGTGATGCCGAGCTCGGCGGTCTGGCGGCCGTAGGCCACGTTCATACGGCGGTTGAGGCGGGACAGCGCCGAGACGATCTTCTCGACCTGAGGGTCGAGGCCCTGGAACTCGCGCTGGTACGCGGCGAGCTGCTCTTCGAGTGTCGGCTCTGTCAGCCCACCGGGGCCGGGAGTGTCGCCCATGGCCGCAGTATGACACGTCACCTTCATCCTGAAGCCCTTCGTGTTGAAGCCGTTCGATGTGTACTCTTTACCTTCGAACTTTAGCTTCTAAGTCTTCACGCCTAACTTGATAAGAGAGGTGAACGTGACCAGGGCGATGGGCGCTGCGATGCGCCGGATCCACGTGGGCAACGCACTCAGTGCGTTCGGGCTCGGTTTCACCGTCCCCTACCTGTACGTCTATGTGGCGCAGGTGCGGGGGCTCGGGCCCATGACGGCGGGGCTGGTGCTCGCCGTCTTCGCCGTGGCCGCACTGATCGTGCTGCCGTTCGCCGGACGGGCCATCGTCCGGCGGGGCCCGCTGCCGGTGCTGCTCGTCGCCCTGTTCACGGCCGCCGTCGGCGCGCTGAGCCTGGGCCTGTCGAACGGTGCGCCGAGCGTGCTGCTGTCGGCGGCGGCGCTCGGAGCCGGGCAGGCCGTGATGCAGCCCGCGCTGGCGACGATGATCGTGGACTGCTCCACCGCGGAGACCCGGTCGCGGGCGTTCGCCATGCAGTTCTTCCTGCAGAATCTGGGGCTCGGGATCGGCGGTCTCATCGGCGGACACCTCGTCGACACCACGAAACCCGGCTCCTTCACCCTGCTGTTCTCGATCGAGGCGGCGATGTTCCTGCTGCTGGTCGGGGTGATGGCCACGGTGCGGATGCCGCACTCGCCGCGGGTCGCGGGCGCTCCGGCGGCATCGGCGAAGGGCAACTGGAAGCAGCTGATGGGCAACCGGGCCATGGTGCAGCTGTGCGTCCTGGGCTTTGTGGTGTTCTTCGCCTGCTACGGGCAGTTCGAGTCGGGACTGAGCGCGTACGGGGTCGAGGCGGCCGGCATCTCGACGTCCACCCTGGGGACGGCGCTGGCGGCGAACACGCTGGTCATCGTGATCGCGCAGTTCCTGGTGCTGCGGTTCGTGGAGCGCCGCAGGCGCACCCGCGTGATCGCGTCGGTGGGGCTGCTCTGGGCCGTGGCGTGGGCCGTGGCCGGGTACGCGGGCCTCGGCAACGGCAGCCAGGCGATGGCCACCGCCGCCTTCATCTCGACGTACGCGCTGTTCGGGCTGGGTGAGTCGTTGCTGTCGCCGACGCTCGCCCCGCTGGTGGCGGATCTCGCGCCGACCGGTCTCGCGGGGCAGTACAACGCGGCTTTCGCCCTGGTGAAGCAGCTCGCGCTGGCCATCGGTCCGGCGGTGGGCGGGCCGATGGGTGCCTCGTTGCACGCGCCGTACATCGTGGTCTTCGTGCTGGTCTCGCTGGGGATCACCGTGCTCGCGCTGCGGCTGGGCCGGCAGCTCACGGACGTGCAGAACCAGCCGTCGGCGGCGCGGAGCCTGGTGGTGACGCAGGGCGGCGGCACCGCGGCGGAGCAGGTTCCGGCACCCGCCTGACGTACCCGCCCCGTCGGCGGGCTCCGCCACGAGTTCGCCCTACGAGCCCGTCGGCTTCGGCAGGGCGAACTCGCACCAGACGGCCTTGCCGCCGCCCGGGGTGCGCCTGCTTCCCCAGTTGGAGGCGATCGTCGCGACGATCGCGATGCCCCGGCCGGACTCGTCGGCGGGTTCCGCCCGGCGGCGCCTCGGGAGGTGGTCGTCGCCGTCGGTGACCTCGACGATCAGTCGGCGGTCGGTGCGGCGCAGGCGCAGTCGCATGGGCGGTGTGCCGTGCTGGAGGGAGTTGGCGACGAGCTCGCTGGCGGCCAGGACGCCCAGGTCGTGCAGGTCGGCGGGGAACCGCCAGCTGGTCAGCACACCGGAGGCGAAGGCACGCGCGCGTGGAGCCGCTTCGACGCCGCCCAGCAGCTCCAGGGCCGCGTTGCGGAAGAGCTCGCTCTCCGGGCCCTTGCGGGCGGGGTGCTGGAGCACCAGCACGGCGACGTCGTCGTCGTGGTCCGGGGTCACACCCGCCGAGCGGACCAGGCGGTCGCAGACCACCTGGGGGGTGCCGGTCGCGCCGGCCAGGGCGCGCTCCAGGGCCGCGATGCCCTCGTCGAGGTCCTCGTCACGGCGCTCGACCAGGCCGTCCGTGTAGAGGACGGCGGTGGAGCCGGGGCCCAGCGGGATCGAGCCGGAGGAGTGCACCCAGCCGCCGGTGCCGAGCGGGGGACCGGTCGGTTCGTCGGCGCGCTGGACGGTGCCCTGCTCGTCGCGGACCAGGATGGGCAGGTGGCCGGCGGAGGCGTAGACGAGGGTGCCCTCGTTGGGGTCGTGGATGGCGTACGCGCACGTGGCGATCTGGTTGGCGTCGATCTCCATGGCGAGGCCGTCGAGCAGTTGGAGGACCTCGTGCGGGGGGAGGTCGAGGCGGGCGTAGGCACGCACCGCCGTGCGGAGCTGGCCCATGACGGCCGCCGCGCGGACGCCCCGGCCCATGACGTCGCCGATGACCAGGGCGGTGCGCCCGCCGCCGAGGGTGATCACGTCGTACCAGTCGCCGCCGACCGCGGCCTCGGTGCCGCCGGGGTGGTAGGTGGCGGCGACCCGCAGGTCGTCGGGCTCCTCGAGTTCCTGCGGGAGGAGGGAGCGCTGGAGGGTGACGGCGGTCTCGCGCTGGCGGCGTTCGCTCGCGCGCAGTCGTTCCGCGGCCTCGGCGTGGTCGGTGACGTCGGTGGCGAAGACCAGCACACCGCGCCCGCGGCCGCCACGGCCGCGGGCGCCGCCCTCGGCCCCGTCGGTGTGGCCGTCGGTGACCGGGGTGCAGGTGAAGGTGTAGGAGCGGCCGTCGGGGGCCTTGCGGGACTTGACCGTGCGGGGCTTGCCGCTGCGCAGGACCTGGTCGAGGAGGGTGAGCAGGCCGAGTTCGTCGAACTCCGGGAGCGCTGCTCGCGCGGGGACGCCGACCGGGCGGGGGCCGAAGGCGGCCGTGTAGGCGTCGTTGAGGTAGGCGACGCGGTGGTCTGGGCCGTGCACCAGGGCGACGAGGGAGGGGACGTGGTCGAGGACCTCGCGCACCCTGAGGTCGTCGACGGCGGGCACGGGCGGTGGTCGGTCGGCGGGTCGTTCGGTGCGGGCGGCGGGCACGGAGCCCTCTCCCCGCCGGTCCGGGGAGACCGTGTGCTCGCTGCGCGCTGCGGCGCGGCGCTGCGTTCCGGGGAGCCGGGCGCTCCAGCGCGTGAAGTTCACGAATCCTTGCCTCGTGTAGTTGTCGGCGGCCGGAAACCGGGACCGGCCGGGGCCCCGGGGCCGCACCGGGGGCGGACGGCCGTCCGCCCCCGGTGGTGGACCAGTCTGGCAGGCTGCCGACCGGGCCGACATCCGTCAGACGTCGGGCCGGTCGGTGGAGTTCCTGGGTCCGGTCAGGACGACCCCTTCGGGTTGTGCGGGGGGTCCTGAGAAGGCTTTCCACCGGCCGCCAGTTCGAACTCGGCCCGCGGGTGTTCGAGTGAACCCAGGGAGACGATCTCCCGTTTGAAGAGCCCGGCGAGGGTCCATTCGGCGGCCACGCGCGCCTTGCGGTTGAAGGTGGGGACACGGCTCAGGTGGTAGGTGCGGTGCATGAACCAGGCCGGGTAGCCCTTGAGTTTGCGCCCGTAGACGTGGGCGACGCCCTTGTGCAGTCCCAGGGAGGCGACCGACCCGGCGTAGGAGTGGGCGTATTTCTCCAGGGGTTCGCCGCGCAGGGAGTGCACGACGTTGTCGGCGAGGAGTTTGGCCTGGCGGAGTGCGTGCTGCGCGTTGGGGGCGCACTCCCGGCCGGGCTGCTTCGAGGTGACGTCGGGGACGGCGGCGGCGTCGCCCGCGGCCCAAGCGTGCGTGGCGCCCTCCACGGCGAGTTCGGCGGTGCACTTCAGCCGCCCGCGCTCGTCGCGCGCCAGGTCGGTGGCGGCGAGAACGGGATGCGGTTTGACCCCGGCGGTCCACACGACGGTGCGGGTGGGGAACCGGGCGCCGTCGCTGAGCACGGCGACGCGGTCGGCGCAGGACTCGAGGCGGGTCTCGAGTCGTACGTCGATGTTGCGGCGGCGCAGTTCGCTGACCGTGTACCGGCCCATCGCCTCGCCGACCTCGGGCAGGATGCGGTTCGAGGCCTCGACGAGGATCCACTTCATGTCCTCGGGGCGGAGGTTGTGGTAGTACCGCGTGGCGTAGCGGGCCATGTCCTCCAGCTCGCCGAGTGCCTCGACGCCCGCGTAGCCGCCGCCGACGAAGACGAAGGTGAGGGCCGCGTCGCGGACGTCGGGGTCGCGGGTGGAGGAGGCGATGTCCATCTGTTCGAGGACGTGGTTGCGCAGCCCGACGGCCTCCTCGAGGGTCTTGAAGCCGATGGCGTGGTCGGCGAGACCGGGGATCGGCAGGGTGCGTGAGACGGATCCGGGCGCGAGGACGAGTTCGTCGTACGCCATCGGCCGGCCGCCGCCGCTGCCCTCCTCCTCGCTGGCGAGCGTGGCGACGGTGGCGGTGCGGGCGGCGTGGTCGAGGGCGGTGACCTCGCCGATGACGATGTGGCACCGGTCGAGGACGCGACGCAGCGGTACGACGACATGCTGAGGAGAAATGGCACCGGCGGCCGCTTCCGGGAGAAAGGGCTGGTACGTCATGTACGGGTCCGGTGTGACCACGGTGATCTCGACGGTGCCCCGGGCGAGTTCCCGTTTCAGCTTCCGCTGCAGGCGCAGGGCCGTGTACATCCCGACGTATCCACCGCCGACAACGAGAATGCGCGCACGTTCCTTCACCATCCCATGACGCACCCGTCGCTCGCGTTTGTCCACAGCCCCGACGAATTGTGTGACCGGAGGCCGTGGACGGGCCGGAGGAGCCGGATGGGCCGACCGAACGGCGTGTGCGCAGGTCAGCGGTGATTTTCCGGCGCCGTCCCGGGGGCGCATTCGGGATCAATGCGATCCGTGCTCCGATCGGGGGGCGCTCCGTACGGAACCTGCCCCTTCTGAATTGACCCTCACTCAACTATGTTCGTACGTCGACGGGGTGTAGGGGGATGCGCTCTTCGGGTCCGCGACGGGCGGATCCGGCCACCGGGCATGTTCCTCGAACCCCGGCCATCTATGGCGGGGAGTCTCCGGGGGGAGACGTCATCATCACCGGGGGAAAGCGTATGCATGTTCAGGATTCTCATTGGTCTTCCGCGTCCGCTGTCGCGCCCGGCGCCGCGCTGAGCGCGCCGTCGGGCCTCGGACGCGCGGGCGGGCCGCGCACGGCACCGCTGCGCGTGGACGCCCAGCGCAATCTGGAGCACGTGCTGCGTGCGGCCCGCGAGGTCTTCGGCGAGCTGGGCTACGGCGCGCCGATGGAGGACGTGGCACGCCGGGCACGGGTCGGTGTGGGCACGGTGTACCGGCGCTTCCCGAGCAAGGACGTCCTGGTGCGGCGGATAGCCGAGGAGGAGATCTCCCGGCTGACCGACCAGGCGCGTGCGGCGCTCGGTCAGGAGGACGGGCCGTGGTCGGCGCTGTCCCGCTTCCTGCGCACGTCGGTCGACTCGGGCGCCGGGCGACTGCTGCCGCCGCAGGTGCTGCGGGTGGGTGTGGCGGACGAGCACGGCGCGGCGGACCACGCGCGGGTGCCTCAGCAGCGGGCGCAGCCCGCGACGGGTGAGCTGCGGCTGGTGCCCGGGGAACCGTCGGCCGACGGTGCGGAGGACGACGCCGGCGCGGCACAGCTCCTCGACGTCGTCGGCCGGCTGGTGGAGCGGGCCCGCGAGGCGGGCGCACTGCGGCCGGACGTGTCGGTGTCGGACGTGCTCCTGGTGATCGCCACGGCCGCGCCCTCGCTGCCGGACCCGGCGCAGCAGGCGGCGGCCTCGGCGCGTCTGCTGGACATCCTGCTGGAGGGCCTGCGCTCACGCCCGGCGTGAGACGCATAAGGCCCCCTGTCCGAACGGGGGCCAGGGCCGGGCCTGTCCGGTGGACGGATTCGCTTGTACGTGAGTCTGACCAGGGCGGGCCCGGGCCGCCCACGGCGGGAGGGTGACGGAGCGGGGGCGTTCGCCCGCGGTGGTCGGCGCGTTGACGCCGGTCACCGCGCAGTCACCCGGTTCCGCACCGGGCCGAGGACGGATGCCCCACCGGCCCGCATCGGCACCCGGCCCACACCTGCCCGAGCGCCGCAGGCGCCTCCGCTCAAGCTCCACGGGCCAGCGCCCCCCGGTGTGGCGCGATGCCCTCGGGGACCGCGCGCTGCCGCCCGGGCGTGCCCGTCCAGCAGGTGCCCCGCCGGGCCAAAAGCCGCCGCAGCCACAGCTCCAGCGAGACCAGGTCCGCCAGCCCGTCCAGCGGCAGCGGCTCTCCCTCCGCCGCCGCCCGCAGCGCCTTGCGCACCACCCGGGCCTCGACCAGTCCCGCCTCCGCCAGCAGCGGCGTGTCGAACAGCGCCATCAGCGTGTCCGTGGCCACCCGCAGCCCGGTCCGCGCCGCGGCCGCCGTAGTCGCCTGGGTCGGCGCGCCCCACCCGGCGGGCAACTCCCGCACGCCCGCGCCTTCCAGCACGGTCCGCAGAATCGCGGCGCGCGCCCCCGGCCGCACCCGCAGCGCCTCGGGCAGCGCCCGGCACGCGCGGACGACCTGGTTGTCGAGGAACGGCGTGTGCAACCGCTGGAAGCGGACCTCGGCGGCCTGTTCCAGCACCCGCAGGTCCGCCGCGTACCGGGCCAGTGCCGCACGCGCGCGGAAGTCGCCGGGCCGCTGCCCCGGCCCCACCTCGGACCGGCTCGTCGAGGCCTGGAGGCGAACCGATACTTCAGCGAGCGCCTCACCGGTCAGCCAGCGCGCCGCCGGCCCGGGTCTCCCCCAGGTGAGCGCGGCCAGCGAGGCGTCCGCCGCACCCCCGGGAGCCTCGTCGTCCGACTGGTGGCGCAGCAGCCGCTCCGCGAGGCCCTCCAGCCCCGTGCGGTAGGGCGTACGGGCGAGGCGCCGGGCCGCGGCATACACCCGCGCGGGCACCATCACGGACCCGTCCGCCTTCGCCAGCGCGGCGACGGGCCGTACGAGGTGGCGGCGTTTGCGGTCCATCAGCAGGTCGGCGAGCCGGGCGGGATGCGCGTCGAGCACCTGCCGGGCCCCGTACCCGGTGAAGTGGTCCGCGCTGCCCGCCGCCAGCCGCGCCCGGTGCCGGGCCGCGATCACGAGGGAGGGCCCCGGCTCGTCCGTCAGCGGCCCGTCCAGATCGGCGTACGGCAGGGTGTCCTCGCCGCCCGCGACCACCACGTGGTGCAGCCGGGGGTTGGCGGCCAGCGCCCCGGCCCGCGCCAGTTCGTCCTCCTGCCCGCCGAGTGGACCACCGGCCGGACCACCCGCGGGGGCCCCCGCGAGATCGTTGAAGGTGACGGCGAGCAGCCGTTCCCCCGCGCCCGTGCCGTGCCCCAGCACGGTCCCCGGCATGCCCGGCAGCCCGGCGGCGAGCAGGGCCAGCGTCCCGGACGCGGGCCCGCCCGACAGGTCGGCCCCGATCCCGGGCACCGGCATCCCGCGCGCAGCGCGCCGTTCGGCGGGCCCCATGCCCGGGACCGGGCCGGGGTCGATGTCGGCGCCGGGTACGTGGCGGGGCGCGGCGAGCCGGGTGCGTACCGCCTCGACCAGCGCGTCCCGGACGGCGTCCACCGCGCTGTCGGGGTCGGCGGGAGGCGCGGCGACGGCGAGCGAGGCGACGGGCTCGTACCCGGCGATCTCGCGCGCCCCGGCGCGCAGGATCAGCGCATGCCCCGGCGGAACGCGTTTCACGCCGTCGTACGGCGTGGAGTCGTACAGCGCGGCCGGCACGTCGGGGGTGGCGAGGAGCGCGGCGAGGTGACCGAAGTCGAGGTTGGCCTCGACGAGGTCGGCGAGCGGGAGCGCGGCGGTCGCGAACGCCGTGCCGCCCTCCCAGGGGGTGTGGAACACCGGCCGGGCGCCCGCGAGGTCGCCGCAGACGGTGATCCGGCGGCCCACCCGTACGACGGCGGTGTAGCTGCCCGGCCAGGCGGTCAGATGGCGGAGCGCACCGCCGCGCGCGGCGAACAGGGCGACGCGCAGCTGCTCGTCGGTGGCGCCGCAGGTGCCGAGGACGGCGATCCGGGTCTCGGGGTCGGCGGACACCACCCGCACCTCGTCGGGGCGCCAGTCGCCGACCGCCCACAGCGGATCGGGGTCGCCCCACAACGGTTGCGAACCCACCGGCTGCACGGTCTCGCCGTCGGACCCGGTGGCGCCGGCGGAGCCGAACGCCAGGGCACCCGCGGCGGTGCTGCTCCATCCCACCAACCACCGCATCGACGCCTCCACAGGCTGTGGACAACAAGTGCGCCGTGCGCACCGGTTCACCATGCTGCCATGAAGGAGAGGCTCGAGAGGGGTGCCGGTGCCGCATGTGCTCCGTCGAATGCGCCCCGGCGGATACACCCGCCCCGCTCCGAACGCCCGCCCGACGCGAGGAGGTCGCCCGACCGCGGCCGTGCACCCGCCCCTGCCAGTGCGACGCGAATGCGCCCCCAGCGCGCCCCAAAAACCTCCAACGCGCCCTCAACTGCCAGGATAGACACGGTGACAGCCCTCGAACGAGGGGGTCGATTTTCGGCCAATTCGGAGATGCGAGGAGAACCTCGAACACGCTCCGTACAGGCTCTGCGCACCGCTGAACGGTCGCACGATCCGGGAGGCGGAGTGCGCCTCCCGGACCGTCTCCGCCGCCCGCGGGGATGAAGGCGGCGGTGTCCCCCAGCCCACTGGATCCAGTACAGCGGGCCGACCCACGCCCGACCATGGAACCGCTCCCGCCATGGCCGGAGTAGAGCGCACGCACGGGCGCACGGCCACACGACGGGAGCATGCCGCAACCGCGCGTATCGGACCCGCACTTCAGTACGGACCACAATCCCGCCATCCGGAAGAATGCCCCTTAACGCTTGGGATGCGGCGAACTACGCTGGGTTTACGAATGCCGCCGGGTTATGCCAGAGCGGCAGCCGTCTGTGTCGAGGGGTGGCGCATGTCCAGGGAGCAACGCGGGCCGAACGAAAAACTCGGCACCGTTCTCGCCCTCGCGGGAATCTCCAACGCGGGCCTCGCGCGGCGCGTCAACGACCTTGGCGCGCAACGCGGATTGACCTTGCGCTACGACAAGACGTCGGTGGCGCGCTGGGTGTCGAAGGGGATGGTGCCACAGGGCACGGCGCCGCACCTGATCGCCGCCGCCATCGGCCAGAAACTCGGCCGCCCGGTGCCACTCCACGAGATCGGCCTGGCGGACGCGGATCCCGCACCCGAGGTGGGCCTCGCCTTCCCCCGGGACGTCGGGCAGGCGGTGAAGTCCGCCACCGAGCTGTACCGGCTGGACCTGGCCGGCCGCAGAGCGGGGTCCGGCGGCATCTGGCAGTCGCTCGCCGGCTCGTTCGCGGTGAGCGCGTACGCGACGCCTGCCTCGCGCTGGCTGATAACCCCGGCCGACAGTTCGGTCGCGCGCGAGGTGAGCCCGGCGGAGGGCTCGGCCGCACCGACCAAAGTCGGCCACAGCGATGTGCGCAAACTGCGCGAGGCGGCCGAGGACGCGCGGCGCTGGGACTCCAAGTACGGCGGCGGTGACTGGCGTTCCTCGATGGTCCCCGAGTGCCTGCGGGTGGAGGCGGCGCCGCTGCTGCTGGGCTCCTACGCCGACGACGTCGGCCGCGCCCTGTTCGGCGCGTCCGCCGAACTCACCCGGCTCGCCGGCTGGATGGCCTTCGACACCGGTCAGCAGGAGGCCGCCCAGCGCTACTACATCCAGGCCCTGCGCCTGGCCCGAGCGGCGGCCGACGTCCCCCTGGGGGGATACGTCCTGGCCTCCATGTCCCTCCAGGCCACCTACCGCGGTTTCGGCGACGAGGGCGTCGATCTCGCCCAGGCCGCGCTGGAGCGCAACCGCGGCCTGGCCACGGCCCGCACCATGAGCTTCTTCCGGCTCGTGGAGGCACGCGCGCACGCACGCGCGGGTGACGCCCCGGCGGCCGGCGCGGCCCTGAAGTCGGCCGAGGGCTGGCTGGAACGTTCCCGCCCCGGCGACAGCGACCCGGGCTGGCTCGGTTTCTACTCCTACGACCGGTTCGCCGCCGACGCCGCGGAGTGCTACCGCGATCTGAAGGCGCCCCGCCAGGTCCGCCGCTTCACCGAGCAGGCGCTGTCGCGTCCGACGGAGGAGTTCGTGCGCTCGCACGGTCTGCGGCTCGTCGTCTCGGCGGTCGCCGAGCTGGAGTCGGGCAACCTGGACGCCGCCTGCGAGCAGGGCGTGCGCGCGGTGGAGGTGGCCGGCCGCATCTCGTCCGCCCGCACCACCGAGTACGTCAAGGACCTCCTGCACCGCCTGGAGCCCTACGGCGACGAACCCCGCGTGGTCGAGCTGCGCGAGCGGGCCCGGCCGCTGCTGATGACACCCGCCTGAGAGCCCCGCCCGACCGGGCCGCCGGGGCCGCCCCGCCGAAGCCGGCGTCCCCGACGCCGCCGGGTTCACGGGCGGTGTCAGTGGCGTGGTGCACTATCGGGAGCGGGAGGTGGTGCGAGTGGTGCGGGCGGTGCGGCGGTCGTACGACTGCGACGTACTGGTGATCGGCGGCGGCATCGTCGGCCTGTCGACGGCGTACGCGATCACCCGCGCGGCGCCGGGCACGCGGGTCACGGTGCTGGAGAAGGAGCCCGGCCCCGCCCGGCACCAGACGGGCCGCAACAGCGGCGTCATCCACAGCGGCATCTACTACCGACCCGGCTCCCTCAAGGCGCGGTACGCGGTGCGGGGCGCGGCGGAGATGGTCAAGTTCTGCGCGGAGTACGGCATCCCGCACGCCGTGACGGGCAAGCTGATCGTCGCCACCGACCGGGACGAACTGCCCCGGCTGCACGCCCTGATCCAGCGCGGCCGAAAGAACGGGCTGACGGTCCGCGAACTGGGCGCGACGCAGATCGCCGAGTACGAGCCGGAGATCAAGGGCCTGGCCGCCATCCACGTCGCCACCACCGGCGTCTGCGACTTCGCGGCGGTGGCCCGCCACCTGGCGGAGGCGTCCGGCGCGGAGATCCGCTACGGCGCGCGGGTCGTCCGCGTCGACCGCCGCCCGGAACTGGGCGTCGCGGCCCTGACCGCCGCCGGGGACGTCGTGCGCGGCCGGGTCCTGGTGAACTGCGCCGGGCTGTACTGCGACGAGATCGCCCGCCTCACCGGTGACGATCCCGGTGTGCGCATCGTGCCGTTCCGCGGCGAGTACTACGAGCTGACCCGGCCGGAGCTGATCCGCGGCCTGGTCTACCCGGTGCCCGACCCGGCGTTCCCGTTCCTCGGCGTCCACCTCACGCGCGGCGTCGACGGCGGCGTCCACGTCGGCCCCAACGCCGTACCGGCGCTGGCCCGCGAGGGCTACGACTGGCGCACGGTCCGCCCGCGCGAGCTGGTCGCCGCCCTGGCCTGGCCGGGCTCCCGGCACCTGGCCCGCCGCCACTGGCGGCACGGCACGGGTGAACTGCACCGCTCCCTGTCCCGGCGGGCCTTCACCGAGGCGGTCCGCCGGCTCCTGCCCGCGGTCCGGGACGCCGACCTGGTCCCCGCCCCGGCCGGCGTGCGGGCGCAGGCCGTCCTGCGGGACGGCAGCCTGGCCGACGACTTCCTGATCCGGGAGACCCCCCGCACGATCCACGTGCTCAACGCCCCCTCCCCCGCCGCGACGGCGTCCCTGCCCATCGGCCGGGAGATCGCCCGCCGAGCGCTGGCCACCCTGGCCGACCCGACGCGACGGGGCGCCGACGCGACCGCGAAGTCACCATGAGGACCGCCGTGCGGACCGCCGTAAAATCGAGAGCACTGTGTCTGACTCCTTGAACGCCTCCGCAGCCCCGCACGCCGAGCACGCGCCCGGTGTGTCGATCCGCCGTACCCGGGAGAGGGGGGAGCCCCGCTTCCCCGACGGGCCGAAGGCCGATCCCGCCGGGTCGCACTTCGAGCGGCGGATCCGGAGTTTCCAGCCGCGCCGGAGCCGGGTCACCGCCGGGCAGGCGGACGCGTTGCAGCGGCTGTGGCACCGGTGGGGCTTCGACGTCGACGGACGCCGCCGGCTCGACCTCGCCGACTTCTTCGGCAACGACCACCCCGTCGTCCTCGAGATCGGCTTCGGCATGGGTGAGGCCACCGTGCGCATGGCCGCCGCCGACCCCGGCACCAACATCCTCGCCGTGGACGTCCACACACCCGGCCAGGGCCATCTGCTCGGCCTCGCCGACCAGCACGGCCTGGACAACGTGCGCGTCGGCAACGGCGACGCGATCATCCTGCTCCGCGAGATGCTCACCCCCGACTCCCTGAGCGGGCTGCGCGTCTTCTTCCCCGACCCCTGGCCCAAGAAGCGGCACCACAAGCGCCGGCTGATCCAGCCCGACTTCCTCACCCTCGCCGCGACCCGTCTGGCACCGGGCGCGGTCGTGCACTGCGCGACCGACTGGGAGCCGTACGCCCAGCAGATGCTCGAGGTGCTGACCGCGCATCCCGCCTTCGAGAACACCCTGGCGGACGGCGGTTTCGCACCGCGTCCGGAGTTCCGCCCGCTGACCCGTTTCGAGGGGCAGGGGCTGGAGAAGGGCCATGTGGTGAACGACCTGCTCTTCCGTCGCGTACCGCACGACGACCGACCCGGTGGCCGACCCGCCGGGCAGCCCCCCGCCGGCCCCTGAGCCCACCCGGCGTACCTGCGGGCAGCGCCCTTCCCTCGTTAGGGTCAATGCCGTGGACACCAGCCGTCCGTACCCGACGCAGCCCAGCCCGGTGGCACACCCCGCCGGGCCGCCCCGGCGGGCCCCGCGGCACGTGCACTGGTGGCAGCGGCCCTGGGTGCGCTACGGAGCACTGATCGTCCTCCTCACGCTCTCCGGCCTGGTCATCCTGGGTCTGGTCCGCGAGCAGACCGGCACGCAGGGCTTCCTGGTCGGCCTCGGCCTCGCCGTCCTCCCGGTGCCGCTGCTCATAGCCGCCTTCCGCTGGCTGGACCGCGTCGCACCGGCCCCCTGGCGCAACCTCGTCTTCTCCTTCGCGTGGGGCGCCTGCGCCGCCGCGCTGATGGCGATCGTCGCCAACAGCTTCGCCACCCAGTGGATAGCGACGGAGACGGCGGACCCGTCCCGCGCCGACACCCTCGGTGCGACCGTCATAGCCCCCGTCGTGGAGGAGTCGGCGAAGGCGGCCGCCGTCCTGCTGGTCTTCCTCTTCCGCAGACGCGACTTCACCGGAATCCTCGACGGCGTGGTGACAGCCGGGATCACCGCCACCGGCTTCGCCTTCACCGAGAACATCCTCTACCTGGGCAACGCCTTCGGCACCGACCAGCTCACCGGCGGCAGCGGTGTCGCCTCCGTCACCGCGGCGACCTTCTTCGTCCGCGTCGTCATGTCGCCGTTCGCGCACCCGCTCTTCACCGTGCTCACCGGCATCGGCTTCGGCATCTCCGCGCTCGCCACCGAACGCCGGCGCCCGGGGCGCGTCCTGCCGCCCCTGGGCGGTCTGCTGCTCGCGATGGGCATGCACGCGCTGTGGAACGGCTCCTCGGTCCTCGGCGAGTACGGCTTCTTCGCCGTGTACGGGGCGTTCATGGTGCCGTCGTTCGGCCTGCTGACCTGGCTGGTGGTGTGGACGCGGCAGCGCGAGCTGCGGACCGTGCGCACGGAACTGCCCGTGTACGTCGCCGCCGGCTGGCTGACCCCGGCCCAGCCGTTCGCGCTCGGCTCGATGCGGGCCCGGCGCATCGCCCGGCGGTACGCGCGCCGGCACGGAGGCCGGGCGGCGGCACGGACGGTGGCGCGGTACGAGGCGTACGCCACGTCCCTGGCGTTCCTGCGGCACCGGGCACGCCGCGGCCGCGTGGGCACGGACTTCGCCGCACGGGAGGGGGAGCTGCTGCGGGAACTGTGGCGCCGCCGCGACGCGGCCCGCCCGGCCCTGGAGCACGCGGCCCGCGCCACCGCGCCGCCCGTGCCGCCCTGGCCTGTGTACGGCGCGTACGGCGTACACGGCGTGCACGGCGCGACGAGCCTCGCGTATGCCCCGTACCCCGCGCACCTCGGGCATTCCGCGTACCGTCCGAACCCGTACGCGTACCCGTACCACCCCTGAAACGCCTGACCGGCAGCCCTGACGTCGGGGGGTCGTCGTCAGGACTGCCGGGGCTGTGGTCGTCTCAGACGGTGAGGCCCTTCGACTGGAGCCAGGCCATCGGGTCGATGCCCGCGCCGGAGCCGGCGGTGTGGACCTCCAGGTGGAGGTGGGCGCCGGTGGAGTTGCCGGTGGAGCCGACACGGCCGATCACGTCGCCCGTGTTGACCTGCTGGCCGACGCTGACGTTGATGGAGGACTGGTGGGCGTACCAGATCTCGGTGCCGTCGTCGAGCGTCAACACGGTCTTGTAGCCGTAGGAGCCGTCCCAGCCGGCGGAGGTGATCGTGCCGGTGTGGACCGCCTTGATCAGCGTGCCCGTGGGGGCGGCGAAGTCCAGGCCGGTGTGCTGACCGGAGGACCAGTAGGCACCGGCCTGACCGAAGGTCGAGGAGACGGTGTACGAGGAGGTGGGCAGCGCGTACTGCCGGGCCAGCTCGGCGAGGCGCTCGGCCTCGGCCTTCTTCTTGGCCTCCTCCTCCGCCTTCCGCTTCGCCTCGGCGGCCTTCTCCTCCGCCTCCTTCTTCGCGGCGGCGGCCTTCTCCTTGGCCTCCTTCTCCGCGGCGGCGGCGGCCTCGGCGGCGGCCTTGTCCTCGGCCTGGCTCTGCTGCTGCTCGACCTGGGCCATGATCCGGGCGTGCAGCGCCTCGCCGGCGTCGGAGGCGCCCTGTTCGGTGGCCTCGTCGGCGACCACACCGATGTCGCTGAGCGCGGTGGCGGAGCCCTCGGGGGTTTCCTCGTCGGAGATGAGGGAACCGACAGAGGGAAGGTCCGGCATCGAGATCGAGACCGGCGGCTTGCCGGTCTGGGCGCTGGCCATGCCGCCACCGGCGACGGCGGCTATGACACCGACGCCCAGGACCGTGGAGCTGCGGGCGAGGCCTCCGCCGCGCTGCTTGCCGACGCGGTGCCGACCGCGCACGGGGCGGACGGACTCCTCGGTGGGGTTCCACTCCTCGAAGGGGCCCTCGGCGGGGCGGACACCGCCGTAGACGAAGGTGTCGCCGTCGTACTGGTTCGGCATGAAGGGGGCCTCGGGAGCAGGCCGGTTCGACGCCACGTGGGCGTACTCCTTTCCTTCCTTCTCGCCTACCGGGTTAGCTGACGGGTTCGGAGCAGGAAGGTCTCCTACGCGCGTATACCCTCCGTGTCTCCACGGGGGCATCCACGCGATTCACCCCAAGATGTTGGTTCCCCGGTTCCCTTGCGGGATTCGGCGCGTGCGCACGGAGCCGACTCGTGTGACGGCTGGGACGACCGCGCTGCGTTATCGAACGTTAATAGAGGTAGGGGTCGGATTCCAAGCCGTTCCTCTTGATCGTTAACGATTTCCGCACGGACTTAAGCGCCACGACCGGGCAAAAACGGGCGAGTTGACCGTGCCTCGCGCGTCACACCGAAACTGACGGTTTATCAGTTGTTATGCGCAGCGCGGTGGCCCGGTCACCCGGCGTCACAACGGCGTGGAGGGCGGGACGACAAGCCGGGACGACGGGGCGGAGGCCAAGAACGACCGAGGGCCGGAACCCTTTCGGATTCCGGCCCTCGGCCTTCAGTAGCGGGGACAGGATTTGAACCTGCGACCTCTGGGTTATGAGCCCAGCGAGCTACCGAGCTGCTCCACCCCGCGTCGTTGTGTCACCAGCATACGGCATGCGGGGGACACTCCGCACACTCCTTGTCGTCGCAGTCGTCGCAGTCGTCGCAGTCGCCGTCGCGTCACCGGCCGATCAGATGGCCGTTCGGCGCCGTGGCGGCCTCCTCGTGCTCGGGCAGCACGACGACCCGGGCGCCCCCGGCGGCCAGCACTCCGCTGCCGTCGGCGTCCGCCACGAAGGTGTCAGGCTCCCGCCAGGCGGTGACCACCCGCCGTACCCCCGCGTCCAGGATCAGCCGCGCACAGGGCGCCGGACGCGAGGCGCGGCGCGCGCAGGGTTCCAGGCTGGAGTACACGGTGGCGGTCGCGAGCCGCGGATCCGTGGGGTCGATCTTGGCGAGGGCGGCCTCCTCGGCGTGCACCACCGGGTCGCCGCCCTCCCGGGAGTGGCCGCGGGCCAGCTCGGTGCCGTCGGCCGCGACCACCACCGCACCCACGCTGAAGGCCGTCTCCGACGGCGGGCACTGAGCCGCCAGTTCGCAGGCGAGGGCCAGCCAGTGGTGGTCGGCGGCGGCGGGGAGCGGGCCGGTGCCGGGGGCGGTGGGCTCGTAGCGCATGAGGACGACGTCGCCGACCGGGCGGGTCTCCAGCAACCGCAGCCGGCCGCCCTGGTAGGCACCGGGGCCGAAGAGGCGGGCGGCCTCCGGGTCGCCGACGAAGAGCGGGGCGAGGACCAACTGGAGCTCGTCGGCAAGGCCCTGGGTGAGGAGCTGGGTGTGGATCAGGCCGCCGCCCTCCACCATGAGCCGCCGGACGCCGTACACGTCGTACAGGTGCGTGAGGAGCCGCCGCCAGTCGAGTGCGGCGCCGAGCGGCACGACGTCGGTGGCGAGGCCGTGCGCGCGGGCGCGCTCGGCACCCTCCTCGGTCGTGTAGAGGACCTTCTCCCCGCCGGTGTGCCAGAACCGCGCCGTCGGGTCCAGGTCGCCGGAGCCGCTGACGGTGACCTTCAGCGGGTACTCGGACCGGCCCTCGGCGACCCGGACGGCCCGCCGCTCGGACGAGTTGACCAGCAGGCGGGGGTTGTCGGCGCGGATCGTGCCGGCGCCGATCAGGATCGCGTCGACCGACGCCCGTACCTCGTCGACCCGGTCGAAGTCGGCCGGACTGGACAGCAGCAGCCGCTCGGGGCCGGTGTCGTCGAGGTAGCCGTCCAGGGAGACGGCGGCGGACAACAGGACGTACGGGTGGGGCATCTACGCGCTCCTGGGAGGACGGGAGTGCGGGAACCGCGGGAACCGCGGACCGCTGAACTGGTTCAAGTCTGACAACCGGATCGTGGAACGGGGCGAGCCCCTGTGAGGGTCGTCCCCCATCCCGTTTGGGTGGCACCACGGATGGTCATCGCGCGGGGGCGGATGTGAGCGTGGAAGCAACGTGAAAACGACATGGAAAGACGGGACGGACACGACGAAAACCCCGGACCCCTGTCCCGTGACGCACCGGCCGCAGCCCCGTATGGCGAAGAACCCCCATCAACGCGAAGGAGCGGTCCCCACTCGGCTCAGTCGATGAGATCACGCTCCGTTCCCGTGCTGTGGAAGGTGGTGACCCGTGGGACATGCCGACACACTGCTCGCCATGGGTGGCGCCTTCCTCGCCGCCGCTTTCCTCGCCCGCCTCGGCAGCCGGATCGGGCTGCCGACCATCCCCCTGTTCATGCTGGCCGGCATTCTGCTCGGCCCGCACACCCCGGGCCCGGTCCTGGTCGAGGACGCGCACGACTTCGGGATGCTCTCGGCCCTCGGTCTCGTCCTGCTGCTCTTCTACCTGGGCCTGGAGTTCCACCTCGACGATCTGAGACGGGGCGGCAGACGGCTGCTCACCGCCGGTGGCATCTACCTGCTGCTCAACGTCGGCGCGGGGCTGGGCTTCGGGTTCGCCCTCGGCTGGGGGGCACGGGAGGCCCTGGTGCTCGCCGGGGTGCTGGGCATCTCCTCCTCGGCGATCGTCACGAAGATCCTCATCGAGCTGGGCCACATCGGCCGGCCCGAGACCCGCCTCATCCTCGGCGTCACCGTCGTCGAGGACATCTTCCTCGCCCTCTATCTCGCCGCTCTGCAGCCCGTCCTCAGCGACGCCCGGGGCCTCACGGGCATGGCGCTCCAGGCGGCCGAGGCGTTCGGCTTCCTGATGGTGCTCGCCATCGCCGCCCGCTTCGGCGGCCGGCTGTTCGGCCGGCTGCTGGCCGTGCGCGACAACGAGTTGCTGGTCGTCACCTTCCTCGGCACCGCGATCCTGGTCGCGGGCGTCTCCGAGGTGCTCGGGGTCGTCGACGCCATCGGCGCGTTCATGGTCGGTCTGATCGTGGCCGGCACCCCCTCCGCGCCCCGGATCCGCACCCTGGTGCATCCGCTGCGCGACGCCTTCGCCGCGATCTTCTTCTTCGCCTTCGGACTGGCCATCGACCCCGGTGACATCGCCTCCGTCGCCGGTCCGGTGTCCGTCGCCGTGGCGCTGACCCTCACCATGAACCTGGCCGCGGGCCTGCTGGTCGCCCGCCTGTACCGCTACGGCGTCGACATCGCCGCCGACATCGCGACCACGCTCGTCGCCCGTGGTGAGTTCGCGCTGATCCTGGCCGCCATGGCCACCGGCGCGGGGCTGGACGGCCGGCTCACCGCGTTCATCGCCGGATACGTGCTCGTCCTCGCCGTCCTCGGCCCGGTGCTCGCCGGACGGGCCGGCCTGCTCGCGCGCGCCCTGCGCGCCGTACGGGCGCGGCGGTCCGACCACGGGCCCCCGCCCGACGCCCCGGACGACGGGCCCGCACCCGACCTGGACGCCGGGCACGGCCGGGAGGCGGAGCCCCTGCCCGCCGAGGCCGAGCGGTAGGGCCGGTCCGGGCGCCCGCGTCGACGCCGGTGGCGGTCAGGGCTCGATCAGGCCGACGCGGATGGCGTACCGGGTGAGTTCCAGCCGGTCCTTCAGGTCGAGTTTGGCCAGCAGGTTGGCGCGGTGGCGCTCCACGGTCTTGGGACTGATGACGAGGAGGTCGGCGATCTGCTGCGAGGTGTGCCCCTCGGCGACCAGTTTGAGGATCTCCTCCTCCCGGTCCGTGATGGCCTTGGCGGGCAGGTTCCGGCCGTCCCGGGCGAGTTCGAGGTAGTTGCGGATGAGGGCGTTGACGGCACCCGGGTAGAGGAACGGCTCGCCGCGCATGGTGGCCCGGCAGGCCTCCACCAGGTCGCGGTCGGCGACGGACTTGAGGACGTACCCGGAGGCGCCGGCGCCGAGCGCCTCGAAGAAGAACTGCTCGTTGTCGTACATGGTCAGGATGAGGATCCGCGTCTGCGGGAGGGTGCGGGAGAGCTCGCGGGCCGCCTGGAGGCCGGTCAGGCGGGGCATGGCGATGTCGAGGATGGCCAGGTCGGGTTCGTGGGCGCGGGCCTGCTCGATGGCCTCGGCCCCGTTGTCGGCCTCGGCGACGACGGTCAGGTCCGGTTCGCCGTCGAGGATGAGGCGTACGCCTCGGCGGACCAGCGCGTGGTCGTCGGCGAGGAGGATGCGGGTGGGGGACGGGCCCGCGGCGGGGCCGGTGGGAGTGCTGGCGGGGGCCGGGTCGGTCATGGTCAGCGTTTCCGGTCGGGAGCGGCGGTCACGGGCGGCATGGCCCGCACGGGCGCGGGACCCCGTACGGGGACGGGTACGGCGAGGCTCACCCGGGTCCCGCCGCCGGGAGCGGGTCCCACGTCGAGGTCGGCGCCGACGAGCAGGGCCCGTTCACGCATCCCCCGGATACCGGCGCCCTCGGACGCGGCACCGATGCCGTGGCCGTCGTCCCGGACCTGGAGATCGACTCCTGCGGGGGTGCGGCGCAGGGAGACCTCCGCGCGGCGGGCCTGCGCGTGCCGGGCGATGTTGGTGAGCCCTTCCTGGGCCACCCGGTAGAGGACCAGTTCGGCCTCCGGCCCCAGGTCGGGCAGGTCGGGGTCGAGGCGGTGCTGGACCATCAGGCCGGTGGAGCCGCCGAACTCGGTGGTGAGGGCCTTGAGGGCGCTGGCGAGCCCCAGTTCGTCCAGGACACCGGGGCGCAGTCGGCGGGCGATGCGCCGGATCTCGTCCAGGCTGCTGCGGGTGGTCTCCTGCACCAGGCTCAGCTCCTCGCGCAGCTCCACCGGGGCGTGGTCGGCGACCCGCTTGAGCTGGAGCAGGACGGCGGTGAGGCTCTGGCCGACCTCGTCGTGCAGTTCCTGGGCGATGCGGCGGCGTTCGTCCTCCTGCGCGGAGAGGGCGCGCGCGCTGCTCGTGGCGCGTTCGTCCTCCAGCCGGTCGAGCATCGTGTTGTACGTGCTGATCAGCTCGGCGATCTCCCCGCGCCCGGCGACCTCGGGGCGCTGCCCCGGGCGGAGCAGGTCGGTGGTGGACATGGCGCGGGTGACGCGCTGCAGGGGGGCGAGGCCGACGCGCACCAGCAGCGCGTTGGCGAAGAGCATGGCGGCCAGCCCCACGGTGAGTACGGCGGCCTCGGTGAGCAGGACCGGGGTGGAGACGGTGACCGGTCCGAGCAGCAGGGCGGTGGCCGTGATCAGCACGACGGCGTTCAGCAGGAAGATCCGCCAGAACAGTGGCACTCAGTACCACCTCCTCACCCCTGCTCACCGTGCGCCGTCTGCCGTACTGTCTGTCGTAGGCTCCCGGTGCGGCGGGAGCGCCCCGGCGGCCCATCGGTTCCGGGGGCGCGGGCACGCGGGCCGCCACGACCCAGCGTGAGCGCTGTTCCGACCGTGCGCCATCCGTGCCAACCCCCATTTTTTTCACGGGTCCCCGGGTGTCCGGGCGCCCCACGTACATCGTCGACCCCCACGAAGATGAGGGCCGGACCCGATGGTCTCGAAGCACCCGGCGGGTGATCCTTGAAGTGGACGCGGGCCCGGCCCCGCCGAGCCGCCCACGCCGGGCGGGTGATGACCTCGGCGCCCGGGCAGGCTCCCCTGTGTCGGCCCTGGTTCGCGGGCCGACGGCTCACTTTTTCGCCCCCGGCGTCGGTGTCATGGAACCGACGCCCGGAGGTGTTTTTCAGGTGGCGGTCGGAGGTCTCCCCGTGCTGCCGCCGTTCGGGAAGGAGGAGACGTGCCCCAGTCCGACGACAAGCGCCTCGTCGATCTCGCGGCCCGAATCAAGCAGGACGACCCGCACTTCGCGCGCTCCCTGTCCAGCGGTCGGCCGGCCAAGCCGCGCGAGTACCGGCACACCCGCGCTTGGTGGGTACTGGGGATCGGTGTGGTCCTGCTGTTCATCGGTCTGGTCATGCCCCACGGGCTGCTCATCGCGACCGGTCTGGTCCTCAGCGGAATCGGCGTTCAGCTGTTCGACCCCTACCCGCCCCGGAGGGGCGGTCGGCGCCGGAACTCGGCTCGCTGATACGGCTCGAACCCGTATTCAGACGCGATTCACGACCGCCGCTTTGTCACGCTGAGCGGCTTTCCTCATAGCGCATCCCGGTTTGGGGTGCGCTAAAATTTTTACCAAGCGCTTACGCTCCGTTGAGCAGCGTTCCGCTCCTCCGTTGAGCGTTGACCGCCGAACGTCGAGCGCCGAGCACCGGCTGCCCGGCGTCGGCCGTCGAGCGTCGAGTGCTGATGTCCGGTTGGGCCGACGACGAGAAGACGAGAACGGGGGCGTGTCATGGGTCGGGTGATCCCCGTGCGTGTCGACAACGCCGCCCGTGACGCCGTTCCCGATACCGGCGGCACCGCCTTCCGGCCCTAGCGCCCGTCCCACGCCGTCTCCGCCCGCTGTCCGAGGCCCGGCACCGGCTCCTCACCCCCGTAGGGGACGCCCCGCCCACAGAGGACACACCGGACGCTCCCCACCCCACACCCTGCACCCGACAGTCGTCCCCCACAGCACCTCACCCCGGCACCTGGTTCCCCCGGCTTCCGACTCCCGACGCCCGGCTCCCGACTCCCGGGATCCGCCCCCCGGCCCAGCGAGCCCCAGCCCTCAGGCACAGACGCCGCCACCGAACCGATCCACGGAGGTCAGCCGCCCGTGCACAACACCACCGCCATGCTCGTCGAACTCGGAGCGATCATCCTCGCCCTCGGGCTCCTGGGCCGCCTCGCCGGACGGGTGGGCTTCTCCCCCATACCCCTCTACCTGCTCGCCGGCCTCGCCTTCGGCCATGGCGGGATCCTGCCGCTGCAGGCCAGCGAGGAGTTCGTCGCCACCGGCGCCGAGATCGGTGTCATCCTGCTGCTGCTCATGCTCGGGCTGGAGTACAGCGCGTCGGACCTCGTCACCACCCTCAAGACCCAGTACCCGTCGGGCGCGGTCGACTTCGTCCTCAACGCCGCCCCCGGCGCCGTCGCCGCGCTACTGCTGGGCTGGGGCCCGGTCGCCGCCGTCGCCCTGGCCGGCGTCACCTGGATCTCCTCCTCCGGGGTCATCGCCAAAGTGCTCGGCGACCTCGGGCGCCTGGGCAACCGCGAGACACCGGTCGTGCTCGGCGTACTGGTCCTGGAGGACCTCGCCATGGCCGTCTACCTCCCGATCCTCACCGCCCTGCTGGCCGGTGTGAGTCTCGCGGGCGGCAGCGTCACACTGCTGATCTCCCTGGGCACGGTCGGCGCCGTCCTCTACATCGCCCTGCGTCACGGACGCGTCGTCAGCCGCGCGGTCTCCTCCGACAACGCCGAGATGCTGCTGCTGGTGGTGCTGGGGCTGACCCTGCTGGTCGCGGGTGTCGCCCAGCACCTCCAGGTGTCGGCGGCAGTGGGCGCGTTCCTGGTCGGCATCGCGCTGTCCGAGGAGGTCGCCGAGGGCGCGCACGGCCTGCTGTCCCCGCTGCGGGACCTGTTCGCGGCGGTGTTCTTCGTCTTCTTCGGGCTGCACACCGACCCGGCGGACATCCCGCCGGTGCTGCTCCCGGCGCTCGCGCTGGCCGTCGTCACCATGCTGACGAAGATCGCCACCGGCTGGTTCGCCGCCCGACGGGCGGGCATCCCGGCCAAGGGCCGCTGGCGGGCCGGGGGCACGTTGGTGGCGCGCGGCGAGTTCTCGATCGTCATCGCCGGTCTCGCCGTCGGCACGGAACCACGGATCGGCCCGCTGGCCACGGCGTACGTCCTGATCCTGGTCGTCCTCGGCCCCCTCACCGCCCGCTGGACCGAACCGCTGGCCGGCCGCCTCACGCGCCGCAGGCCGGACGAGCGGCAGGGCACCGCCGCACCGGTCGACCAGACGGAACCGGCCCATGCGAGCGGCTGACCACACACGACGGCCCGTTCACGACGCCGGCGGTGCGAAAATCAGCCCGGGAAACCCGGGGTGCACTCCAGGGAAGCGGCAGCATGACGACCAAGGCACCGGCATGATCGAGTGGGTCACCGTCGGCACCGGCCCGCGGCCGGTCCCCCGGCCCGTAGCCACTCCGCTGATATGGGCGGGCGCCTTCGGCGGCGCGCCGGCCCTGGTGGCGCTCCTCCACACGGCCGTGGGCCCGCACCGCCCCGGGCTCTTCCTGGTGGCCCTGTCCCTGCTCGCCGCCGTCCTCGGCGTGTGCGCACGGTTCACCGCGGCCCCCGGCACGGCCGTCCTGTGCTGGCTGTTCCTCAACGGCTTCGCGACACCGCCCACCGGCACCCTCACCTGGGCCGGCCCCAGGGACACGTTCTGGCTCGGCTGCCTGCTCGCCGCCGCCCTCGTCGGCACGGCCGCCTCCCGCCTGGCCCACGCCCGCGCGGCCCACCACCGCCTCACCCTCCGGACGGACCCCGAGGACGGCCGCCCGGCCTGAGCGCCCGCAGCCTCGCGACCCAGCGCGACCCGGTGCGGCCCGCTGCTGCCCAATTCAAGAACGCTCGTTCTTGACCGATCGTTCTCATACCCCGTACCGTCATGGCCATGGGACGACCACGCGCCTTCGACACCGATCAGGCCGTCAGCACCGCAGCCGCCCTCTTCGCCACCCACGGCTTCGAGGGCACCTCGGTGGACGACCTGGTCACCGCCACCGGCATCCACCGGGGCAGTCTCTACAAGGTCTTCGGCTCGAAACGGAGCCTGCACCTGACCGCGCTCCGCCGGCACCTCGACCACGAGATCCACCCGACCACCGCGGCCATCGCCACCCTCACCGACCCCGCGCAGGCACTGGCCACCGCCACCGCCTCGTACGACAACGGTCCGGCCGCCGGACTCCTCCTCCTCGCCGCCGCCGAACGCGCACCCCACGACCCGGAGGTCGCCGCACTGGTCGCGGAAGGGATCGCAGCACTGGAGGACGCCCTGCGCCCCTCCCACGGTGACGCCGCCCCCCGACTCGCCTCCACCGTCCTCGGTATCCGCCTGCGCCTGCGCGCCCTGCCGGCCACCACTCCCAAGGAGCACTGACATGGCCCTGATCTCCATCGACCGCGAACGCGGCGTACTGACCGCCGAGTTCCAGGGCCTCGACAAGCTCTGGACCCTCAAGAGCCGCCTGGAGATCCCCCTCGCCCACGTACGCGGCGCCACCCACGACCCCGGCATGGCCCGCGAACCCAAGGGCGTCCGCGTCGCCGGCTCCTACTTCCCCGGACTGATCACCGCGGGCCGCTTCCGCCGCAACGGTGAACGCCTGTTCTGGGACGTGAAGAACCCGGACAAGGCGATCGTCATCGAACTCGCCGACGCCGAGCACTACGACCGGCTCGTCCTCGAGGTCGACAACCCCCGCGCCACCGTGGACCTCATCGAACAGTCCGTCTCCCGCGGCTGAACGAACCCGCACCGCGCCATGACGCACCGGCCTGCGGGCGCAGGGGGCCGTCGACGGCACGCGTCGCGCGGGGTCACCAGGCCGGATCCGCAGGTCAGGACCGCCAGTTGGGCCCGGTCACGGGCCCGGAGCTTGGCCCTGTCCCGGTCGATGTGGGTCTTCGCGATCAACGGGCTGACCACCGGTCGGCCCGCTCTGGGGCCCGACAACGGGACAACGAAACGGCGTCCGGGTCGACCGAAGCCGGCCCGGACGCCGAAGAGAGCAGGTCGGAGGGGGCTGCCCCTCCCCCGCACCGGTAGGCCCTGTGGGACTCGAACCCACAACCAATGGATTAAAAGTCCACTGCTCTGCCAATTGAGCTAAGGGCCCCTGGCGATGTTGCCCCCACGAGCATAGCGGGATGTGGGCGCTTCTTTGATCGGGTATCGGCGAGGGGGACCCGGACGTGTCCCGTGGAAAACGCGGGAGGGCCCGCACGACGGATGTCGTGCGGGCCCTCCCGGGTCGGTCCGGTGCGCCGGGATCAGCCGTTGCGCTTCCAGCGCGGCTTCTCCTCGCGGCGGCCGAAGGAGCCGCCACCGCGGTGGTCGTCACGGCGGCCGTACGGGCGGTCGTGGGAGGCACCGGAACGGAAGCCGGGGCGGTCGCCCTGGCGGTCACGGTTGAACGGACGGTCGCTGCCGCGGTGGCCGCCACGCTCGTCGCGACGGAAGCCGCCACGGTCACGGTCGCCGTCACGGTTGAACCCACCGCGGTCGTCACGGCGTTCGAAGGAACGGCCACCGCGGTCACGGTCGAAGGAACGGCCGCCGCGGTCGCCGCGCTCACCCCGGTCGTCGCGACGGAAACCGCCACGGTCGCCGCGCTCGCCCCGGTCGTCGCGACGGAAGCCACCGCGGTCCCCGCGGTCGTCACGGCGGAACCCGCCACGGTCGCCGTCACGGCGTTCGAAGGAACGGCCGCCACGGTCACCGCGGTCGCCACGGTCATCACGGCGGAAGCCGCCACGGTCGCGGTCCCTGTCGCGGTCACGGTTGAACCCGCCCCGGTCGCCGTCACGGCGTTCGAAGGAACGACCACCGCGGTCGCCACGGTCACCCCGGTCGTCACGGCGGAAGCCGTCCCGGCGCTCGGGACGCTCGAAGCGCTCCGTGTCACGCGCGGTCGGCTGCTCCGGCAGCGAGACCGCGGTCTGGGCCTGGGCCGCCTCGGTGGCCGCCTCGGCCACCGCCGTCTCCGGGTCCTCGCCCCGCTCCCGGGCGGCCCTGGCGACCAGCCGGTCCGCTTCGTCACGCAGTTCGGACGCGCGGCGCTGCGCCCGCTCCAACTCCTTGGTGAGCTGGGCGACCTCACGCTCCGCGTGCTGTGCCGCGTTGCCCGCCGACTCCGCCTGGACCTCGGTCATCGACCGGGCCCCGGTGATCTCGGCGAGCTCCGGGTCGAAGGCCGCGCCGCCCTGGATGATGTGGCGCGTGGCGTCCACGCCCGCGTCCTCCATCAGCCGGAAGATCTGGCGCCGCTGGTGCGGCAGCGAGAGGGAGACCACGGTGCCGGTACGGCCCGCGCGCGCCGTGCGACCGGCCCGGTGCAGGTAGTCCTTGTGGTCGCCGGCCGGGTCGACGTTCAGCACCAGGTCGATGCCGTCGACGTGGATACCGCGCGCGGCGACGTCCGTGGCGACCAGGACGTTGACGTAGCCGTCCTTGAAGTCGGCCAGTGTCCGCGTCCGCGCGCCCTGCGTCATGCCGCCGTGCAGCGCGTCGGCCTTCGCACCCGCCTCGCGCAGCTGGTCGGCGACCCGGTCCGCGCCCAGCTGGGTGCGGACGAAGATGATGGTGCGGCCCTTGCGGGAGGCGATGGCCGCGGTGACCGGCGCCTTGTCCTTCGGCTTCACGACCAGGATGTGGTGCGACATGGTCGTGACGGCACCCTGGGCGGCGTCGACCTCGTGGCTGACCGGGTCCTTCAGGTACCGGTCGACGAGGGTCTTGATCTCGTTCTCCATCGTCGCGGAGAACAGCATCCGCTGACCGCCCGCCGGAACCTGGTCCAGCAGCTCCGTCACCTCGGGCAGGAAGCCCAGGTCGGACATCTGGTCGGCCTCGTCGAGGACGGCGATCTCCACGTTCTCCAGGGAGCACGCGCCACGGTTGATGATGTCGCGCAGCCGGCCGGGCGTGGCGACGAGGATGTCGACACCGCGCTCGAGGGCGTAGATCTGGTTGCCCATGGAGGTGCCGCCGCAGACGACCTTCATGCGCAGGCCGACGACGTCGCCGTAGGGCTGGAGGGCGTCGGCCACCTGCATGGCCAGCTCACGGGTGGGCGTCAGGATGACGGCCCGCGGCTTGTGCTTCTCGGTCCGGCCACCGGCCAGCGTGGCCAGCGTCGGCAGACCGAAGGAGAGGGTCTTGCCGGAGCCGGTACGGCCCCGGCCGAGGATGTCCTTGCCGGCCAGGGCGTCCGGGATGGTCGCCGCCTGGATCGGGAAGGGGCTGGTCACGCCGTTCTGCGCGAGCTTGCGCACGACGCCCTCGGGAAGGCCGAGGTCGGCGAAGGTGAGCTCGGGGGTGTTGTCGGTGTCGTCGGTGGCACCGTCGTCGGCGACGTCGGCGACGGTGTCGGCGGCGACGTCGGTGATGTCGGTGTCCACCGAGCTCCCTGCGTTCTCAGGGGTCTCGGGCACGACGACGTGATCAGTGCTGGCGATGGGCATACGAATGCGAAACCTTCCGGAGTCTCTTCGGCACGCGCCCGTCAACTCCGTGATTCGCGATTCGCAATATGACCGCCTCGATGCGGTCCACCACGGTAAGGGGAGAGTACGCGCCACACGGCGCGCTCTGCAGTGGCGCCGGGCAAATAGGATCAAACGATCTGCCACCATACGCACCCTCCCCCACCGAAAGCAAACCGATCTCCCCTCATTCCGCAGACCCGCAGGTCAGCAGAGTGAAGGCCAATCGGCCCACGCATCGACAGGACGGCAGGACAAGTGCGCATACCGGCGAGGAAACGCTGGAGAAGCCGCTACACCGGCGCCCCCGCCTCCGGCGCCGGCTCCCGCCGCGCCAACTGGGTCTCCGGCGGCTCGTGCGCCGGCGAGGACGGCTCCGCGACCGTCGGCTCCGGTGTGACCGACGGCTCCGGCGGCGGGGGTGCCGGCTCCGGGTCCGACGGCCGGCTCGGCTCCGGTGGATCGGGCCGGCTGTCGGGCGCCGTCGGCTCCGGCGGCCCACCCGGCCGCCCGGTGTCGTCCGGCGACGGACCGCTCACCCCCGCGGAGGGCGACGCCTCGGCCGAGGCCGACGCCCCCGCCCTGCCCTTCTCGCGCTTGCCCTTCCCTTTTTGGCCCGCACGGCCCCCGCGCTCGCCCTCGGCCGCCGCGCCGCCCTGGCCGTCCGCACCTCCCGGCCCCGGCGGCAGCCCCCCGTCGGGCGCCGCACCACCCGGCCGGCCCGCGGAATGCGACGGCTTGGCGGCCCCGCCCGCCCCGTCCTCACCGATACTCATACAGCCGGCGGCGGCGACGACGGCCACGACGGTGGCGGCCAGGCGGACGGGTACGTACAAGGGGCGCACGAGGCCACCTCCGGTCGCGATGCTGGGTCGATGTGTCCAACTCCCGCCGCCCGCAGGAGGACACGCCAACAACGCACCAGTGACAGACCGGTGACCTACCCGTAGCCAAGAGCGTGCAGTCGGGCGTCGTCGATCCCGAAATGATGTGCGATCTCGTGCACCACCGTGATCTCCGCCTCCGCGACGACGTCCTCCCGGGACTCGCACATCCGCAGGGTCGGGCCCCGGTAGATGGTGATCCGGTCCGGCAGCACGCCGGCGTACCACTCACCCCGCTCCGTCAACGGAGTTCCCTCGTACAACCCCAGCAGCTCGGGATCGTCCGCGGGGGGTTCGTCCTCGACGAACACCGCGACGTTGTCCATCAGCCTCGTCAGCTCCGGCGGAATCCGGTCGAGCGCCTCGGCCACCAGCTCCTCGAACTCCCCACGCGTCATCTCCAGCACACCGCCATTGTCAGCCATGAGCCGTCCGTGCGAGCGCCATCGGACACCCCGCATATCGACTGCTCCGTATGGGCATACGGGACCAATGGTCCGCGTCCCCTCCGTAGTCAGGAACCTCCGACACCGCTCCCCAAAGGACCCGCGCGCACTCGGTCGCCGCCACCGCTCCCGCCGCCGCGTCCCTCCGGCGACGACCACCGCGCTCGCCCCCCGCCCCCGCCCCTGGAAGCGGGTCCTGGGACTCATCGCCGTCGTTCTGCTGGGCGCCTGGCTCGGCCTGCTGGTCGTGGGCGACGTCCGGGTCCCGGTCGGCCCCATGGACACGACCATGACCCTGCGCCCCTCCCTCACCGGCGGCACGAAGATCAACGTCTCTCCCCTGGGCGCCCTCGAACTCGACAGCCACACCGCCCCCGTCCGTCTCGACGTCAACGTCGACCAGCTCGACCCCGCCCGATCCCAGGCCCTCGTCGACCACCCCGAACGCCTCTCCGGGCTCCAGGACGAAGTCACCCAGGACATCGCCCGCGGCACCGCCGACCTCGCCGTACGCTCCGTCGTCGCCGTCGTCACCGGCGCCACCGCGCTCGGCCTCATCGTCTACCGCCGACCCCGCCGCGCCCTGGCCGCGGGCGGCCTCGCCCTCACCCTGCTGGCCGCGTCCGGCAGCACCGCGTACGCCACCTGGAACCCGGACTCCGTCCTCGAACCGAAGTTCTCCGGGCTGCTCTCCTCCGCGCCGTCCCTGGTCGGCAACGCCCGCAGCATCGTCACCGAGTTCGACGTCTACCAGAAAGAGCTGGCCCGCCTGGTCACCAACGTGACGAAGCTCTACGACGCCACCTCCACGCTCCCCGCCTACCAGCCCGACCCGACCACCATCCGGGTCCTGCACGTCTCCGACATCCACCTCAACCCCGCGAGCTGGGCGATCATCGCCTCGCTCGTCGAGCAGTACCGGGTGGACGTCATCGTCGACTCCGGCGACACCATGGACCACGGCACCGCCGCCGAGAACGGCTTCCTCGACCCCGTCGAGGACCTCGGCGCCCCCTATGTCTGGGTCCGCGGCAACCACGACTCCCTGGTCACCCAGCGCTATCTGGAAGGCCTCAAGAACGTCCACGTCCTGGACGAGGGCCGGGCCGAAACCATCGCGGGCCTGCGCTTCGCCGGCACCGGCGACCCCCAGTTCACCCCGGACCGGTCCAAGAAACCCGGAGCCGAGCAGTCCCAGGAACTCGCCGGTGCCCGCCTCGCCTCCGCCCTGCGCGACCAGAAGGCGGCCGGCACCCCGGTCGACGTGGCCGTCGCCCATGAACCGTCGGCGGCCCGCGAGGTCGACGGCACGGTGCCCCTCGTCCTGGCCGGGCACATCCACCGTCAGAAGACGGAGGTCATGAAGTACGGCACCCGGCTCCGCACCGAGGGCTCCACCGGCGGCAGCGGCCTGCGGGCGATCGAGGGCGAACACCCCGATCCGATCGAGACCTCGATCCTCTACTTCGACCGCGACACACGCCGCCTCCAGGCCTGGGACGCGATCAAGCTGGGCGGCCTGGGTCTCACGACGGCAGAGGTCAGCCGCCACCTCCCGGAGGAGAACCAGCCGGGCGCGACGCCGTCCGATCCCTCCTCCGAATCCCCCTCCGAATCCCCGTCCCAGTCCCCGCCCCACCCCCCCTCGGCGAGCACCCCGTAAATCGTTTTGGCGATCGCTCCCGCCATCCCATATGCTTCTCACGTCCCCGACGCGCTGAGAAGCGCCCAGGCGGGCCGATAGCCCTCATCGTCTAGCGGCCTAGGACGCCGCCCTTTCAAGGCGGTAGCACGGGTTCGAATCCCGTTGGGGGCACGCACCACCCTGTGCGACACTGTCGTACGGAGCTTGGTCCTGTGGAGCAGTTAGGAGTGCTCGCCACCCTGTCAAGGTGGAGGCCGCGGGTTCAAATCCCGTCAGGACCGCTGAGGTTTCACGTGAAACCTCGTGGCTGGGTAGCTCAGTTGGTACGAGCGATCGCCTGAAAAGCGATAGGTCGCCGGTTCGACCCCGGCCCCAGCCACAACCACACCCCCTCCGGGTCCCCGGAGGGGGTGTTCGCGTGCGCCGCACCGCCAAAACTGTTGGCCACAAAATTCTCGATGATGAGATCCTGGTTCCCGTATGTCCACGCAACCTGTCTCCGCTTCCGCGTCCCCTCCCGACGCCCCCTCCTTCAGAGCCCTCGCCTCCCGCCTGACCGAGCTCTCACTGCGCGATGCGCAGCGGCTCGGGCGCAGGCTCGAAGGCGCACGCAAGATCCGCAAGCCGGAGGCCCGGACCGCTGTGCTCGACGAGATCGCGGCGGAGGTCACGAAGGCCGAGGAGCGGATGGCCGGGCGGCGTGCGCGTGTCCCGGTGATCACGTATCCGGAGCAGTTGCCGGTCAGCCAGAAGAAGGACACGATCGCCGAGGCCATTCGCGATCACCAGGTGGTGATCGTCGCGGGCGAGACGGGTTCGGGCAAGACCACGCAGATCCCGAAGATCTGTATGGAGCTGGGCCGGGGCGTCCACGGGATGATCGGGCACACACAGCCCCGCCGGATCGCCGCCCGCACGGTGGCGGAACGTGTCGCCGAGGAGCTGGACACTCCGCTCGGGGAGGCCGTCGGCTGGAAGGTGCGGTTCACCGATCAGGTGAGTCCGGACTCCACCTTCGTGAAGTTGATGACCGACGGCATCCTGCTCGCCGAGATCCAGACGGACCGGGAGCTGCGCGCCTACGACACGATCATCATCGACGAGGCCCACGAGCGGTCGCTGAACATCGACTTCCTGCTGGGGTATCTCGCTCAGCTGCTGCCGCGGCGCCCGGACCTGAAGGTCGTCATCACCTCGGCGACCATCGACCCGGAGCGGTTCTCCCGGCATTTCGGCGATGCTCCGATCATCGAGGTCAGCGGTCGTACGTATCCCGTCGAGGTCCGGTACCGGCCGTTGCTCGAGGAGGACTCGCAGGACGCCGACCGTGACCAGATCACCGCGATCACGGACGCGGTCGAGGAGCTGATGGCCGAGGGGCCGGGCGACATCCTGGTCTTCCTCTCCGGTGAGCGGGAGATCCGGGACACGGCGGACGCGCTGACGAAGAAGCAGTACAGGTTCACCGAAGTGCTGCCGCTGTACGCGCGCCTCTCGCACGCCGAGCAGCACCGTGTCTTCCAGCAGCACAGCGGCCGCAGGATCGTTCTCGCGACCAACGTGGCGGAGACGTCGCTGACGGTGCCGGGCATCAAGTACGTCATCGACCCGGGCTTCGCCCGTATCTCCCGGTACAGCCACCGGACCAAGGTGCAGCGGCTGCCGATCGAGCCGGTGTCGCAGGCCAGCGCCAATCAGCGCAAGGGCCGCTGCGGGCGTACGTCGGACGGCATCTGCATCCGGTTGTACAGCGAGGACGACTTCGACGCCCGCCCGGAGTTCACGGACGCGGAGATCCTCCGTACGAACCTGGCGTCGGTCATCCTGCAGATGACGGCGGCGGGTCTGGGCGACATCGAGAAGTTCCCGTTCATCGATCCGCCGGACCACCGGAACATCCGGGACGGCGTGCAGTTGCTGCAGGAGCTCAACGCTCTGGACCCGGCGCAGAAGGACCCCCGCAAGCGGCTGACGGAGACCGGGCGGAAGCTGGCCCAGCTGCCGGTCGACCCGCGGCTGGCACGCATGGTGCTGGAGGCGGACCGCAACGGCTGTGTCCGCGAGGTGATGGTGATCGCGGCGGCGCTGTCCATCCAGGACCCGCGTGAGCGGCCGTCCGACAAGCAGACCCAGGCGGACCAGCAGCACGCACGGTTCCGGGACGAGACCAGCGACTTCCTCGCCTACCTGAACCTGTGGCGCTATGTGCGCGAGCAGCAGAAGGAGCGCGGCTCGTCGTCCTTCCGGCGCATGTGCAGGCAGGAGTATCTGAACTTCCTGCGGATCCGTGAGTGGCAGGACATCTACACGCAGTTGCGCACGGTCGCCAAGCAGATGGGCATCCACCTCAACGAGGAGGACGCGCCCGGGGACCGTATCCATGTCTCGCTGCTCGCGGGTCTGCTCTCCCACATCGGGATGAAGGACGTGAAGGAGTCGAAGGACTCCGGTGCGGCCGGGCGCAAGGACGGGAGCGGACGCAAGGACGGAGGCGGGCGCAACGAGTACGTGGGGGCGCGCAACGCCAAGTTCGCGATCTTCCCCGGTTCGGCGTTGTTCAAGAAGCCTCCGCGGTTCGTGATGTCGGCGGAGCTCGTCGAGACGTCCCGGCTGTGGGCCCGGGTCAACGCGAAGATCGAGCCGGAGTGGGTCGAGCCGCTCGCCGGGCATCTGCTGAAGCGCACGTACAGCGAACCGCACTGGGAGAAGGACCAGGCCGCGGTGATGGCGTACGAGAAGGTCACGCTGTACGGCGTCCCGATCGTCGCCCACCGCAAGGTGAACTACGGTCGGATCGACGCCTCGGTGTCGCGCGAGCTGTTCGTCCGCCATGCCCTGGTCGAGGGTGACTGGCGCACGCACCACAAGTTCTTCGCGGACAACCGCAGGCTGCTCACCGAGGTCGAGGAGCTGGAGCACCGGGCGCGGCGCCGGAACATCCTGGTCGACGACGAGACCCTGTTCGACTTCTACGACCAGCGGGTTCCCGAACATGTCGTGTCGGGGGCCCACTTCGACTCGTGGTGGAAGCGCAAGCGGCACGAGCAGCCGGACTTCCTCGACTTCGAGCGCGAGATGCTCATCCGTGAGTCGGCGGAGGCCGTCACCAAGGCCGACTATCCGGATTCCTGGCGGCAGGGCGCCCTCACGTTCCGGGTGACGTACCAGTTCGAGCCGGGTGCGGACGCGGACGGGGTGACGGTCCATGTTCCGCTCCAGGTGCTGAACCAGGTCACGGAGGAGGGCTTCGACTGGCAGATCCCGGGTCTGCGGGAGGAGGTCGTCACGGAGCTGATCCGTTCCCTCCCCAAGCCGATCCGCCGCAACTACGTGCCGGCGCCGAACTACGCGAAGGCGTTCCTGGAGAGAGCGGTTCCGCTGCAGGAGCCGCTGACCACGACGATGGCGCGTGAGCTGAAGCGCATGGTCGGGGTGCCCTTCGACGCAGACGACTTCGACTGGTCCAAGGTCCCCGACCATTTGAAGGTCACGTTCCGGATCGTCGACGAGCGTCGTCGCAAACTCGACGAGGACAAGGACCTCGAAGCGCTCCGGCTCCGGCTCAAGCCGAAGGCCCGCAAGGCGCTCTCGCGGGCGGCGGCCGCCACGACCGAACGCCGGGGCGGCGAGTCCCTGGAGCGTACGGGGCTGACCGACTGGACCGTCGGCACACTGACCCGCGTCTTCGAGACACGGCGGGCCGGTCAGCCGGTGAAGGCGTTCCCGGCACTGGTCGACGACGGCGACACGGTCTCCGTACGGCTCTTCGACACGGAGGCGGAGCAGCAGCCGGCGATGTGGAAGGGCACGCGTCGGCTGATCCTGCGCAACATCTCGGTGAGTCCCGCGAAGTTCGCATCCGAAAAGTTGACGAACCCCCAGAAGCTCGCTTTGTCGGCGAATCCGCACGGTTCGATCCAGGCGCTGTTCGACGACTGCGCGATGGCGGCGGCGGACCGGCTGATCGCGGACTTCGGTGGGCCCGTGTGGGACGAGGAGTCGTATCGCAAGCTGTACGACAAGGTGCGCGCGGAGATCGTGGACACGACCGTCCGTGCGGTGGATCAGGTGCAGCAGGTACTGGCCGCCTGGCAGGCGTGCGAGCGCCGGCTGAAGAGCGTGCGCAGCCCCGCGCTGCTGGCGAACCTCCAGGATGTGCGGGGACAGCTGGACTCCCTGGTGAAGCCGGGGTTCGTGACGGAGACGGGGTTGCGGCGGCTGCCGGACCTGATGCGGTACCTGGTGGCCGTGGACCGTCGTCTGCAGCAGATGCCGGCGAACGCCCAGCGGGACACGACCCGCATGGAGAAGGTCCAGGAGATGCGGGACGAGTACGCCTGGCTGCTGGAGCAGATGCCGCAGGGGCGGCCGGTGCCGCAGCAGGTGCTGGACATCCGCTGGATGATCGAGGAACTCCGGGTCAGCTATTTCGCCCACGCGCTGGGCACGGCGTACCCGGTGTCGGACAAGCGGATCGTGAAGGCGATCGACGCCGCAGTTCCGTGACGGAAGCGGCACGCAGGGTGAATTCGACCAGCGGGCCACGACTCCTGTACAGTCTCTTCTCGCAGCGCAAGAAGGTAATCGCGCCGCGAAACCTGGTCCTGTGGAGCAGTTAGGAGTGCTCGCCACCCTGTCAAGGTGGAGGCCGCGGGTTCAAATCCCGTCAGGACCGCTTTCACGAAGGGGCCCGCACCGTACGGTGCGGGCCCCTTCGCCGTACCCGGGACCAGGCCGGGGCAGAGGCCGCGCTCGCGGCGGCAGCCGCCGTCGGACACGGCGAACCCCGTCAGGACCGCATCCACCAAGGGGCCCGCACCATGGGGCGCGGGCCCCTTCGCCGTATCCACGACCAGGTCGCGCCCGCGGCGGCCGCCGTAACGGTGAGGCCCTTCTCACCAGGTTTCGCCGTCACCCTCTCTCCCACTCCCCCTCGCGGCGTTGTCATTCGCCGCCCTAAGGCCCTCACCGGCGGCGTGAGGGCCTATCAGGTGGTCCCGCGAGTTCCAGGGCCCCGCGCCCCGTGTCGAGCGCCTCTGAGGCTTCCCGGCGGAACTCCCCGTGCCTTGACGGGGCGGGATTCCCTGGGTACCCCGGACAGCAGGGCAGGCCGCTCTCCGTGCGGCCCTCTGGAGGTGGCACATGACCGCATCGGCCAGGCACGAAACGCGGGCGCTGCTCCGCGCGCACCTGTCGGCCGCGTCGTCGTTCGGGGGGCACCTCACCCGCCACTGTCCCGTCTGTCACCGCCTGTTGCGGCTGGCGATGGACTCCGCTCCCCACGACTTCCTCCCCCGCCCCGCCGAGCACACCGAATCCGCGGAATCCACGGAACCCACCGGAGGCACAGAGCGGCCGCCGGAGCCCGTCGAGGGCGAGGGCACCGCCCCAGTCACCCAGTTGCCGGGCCCCACCGTCGAGTTGCTCGCCTCGCACCGACGCCCGCCCCCTCTAGCGCATATGCCGGTGGCTCAACAACCCAGCCGGCATGTGACGGGTGTCACCGTATGAGTTTTGGAATGTGCGGTACTTACTCCCGCCCTATGCCAAGTCAATTTAATATGTACAATTGCACCCTCCTCAGGGGCCCGCACGAGCCTCCGCACAGATGGCCCCACAGTCGCCCCCAGAGTCGGACAAGCTCGCGCACGAAGCCCCCGTCGGCCCACCCGGCCGGCCTTTCCGGGGCCTCCGCCAGCACCGATCACCGAGCGTTCGCACCGACCGGCCGGCAGCCCACCGCACAAAAAAATCGCGCTGGACTCGGCGGAGTCCAGCGCGATCGACGACGCACCCTGTGCAGCTGCCTGGAAAGTCCTGTTCGGCGTGGGAGAGGGGCCTGTTGGGGCAGTCCCCGCGTCGTGTGGAGCTGTGGTTCCGAACGCCTCGACCAGTTGGGGGACCAGCCGGTTCGTCCGGGTTATTCAGTTGTTCAGGCCTCGCTGCGCTGCTGCGGAATGCCCGCGAGCAGGGCGCGGACCTCAGCTTCGCGGTAGCGGCGGTGCCCGCCGAGCGTGCGGATCGACGTGAGCTTGCCGGCCTTCGCCCAACGCGTGACCGTCTTCGGGTCCACGCGGAACATGGTGGCGACCTCAGCCGGGGTCAGCAGCGGCTCGGCATCAGGGGTGCGAGCGGTCATGAGCGGCCTCCTCGGGAGAACCGAACCTTCTCGGTTCTTTCCTCTAAATTCTGCACCTTGACCCGCGTTGCCCGAAATGGTGGACGCGGGTCGAGTCGGTTATAGGACGAACGGCTTGTCCTCGGCACTACAACTACACCATCCGTCCAGCCGCGTCGGCCAAACCGATGGAATTGCCCTCCCAGGTGTTCATCAGCCGCGGAAGCCGATGGACCATGCCATAGCGGACAGTCACTCGCCTGTGACGATCAGTCACAGGCGAGATCAGGAGCCACTCGACCCCCCGAAGCGGGCAATGCTGAGATTCCGCCCATAGTCGAGCACAGCAGGACGGAGGAGTCCTCCCGGACTCCTTGTCCTATTTTGGCACGAGGGGGTGCAAGGGGCGCAAGGGCCGCGTACGTGCGGTCCGTCACGCTTGACCGGCTTGGGACATACGCCCGGATCGGCATCTACGTCCGTTGTCGGGTTCGGGTTGACGGAACCTCAGGGCGACGACAAAACCCCAAGAAGGGCGTTTGGTCAAACGCCCGTTCGCCGCCTCGGCCGTGCGGCGGACGTCAGTTGGCCGACCGCAGATCCCGTACGGAACGCCACCGCTCCACCAGTCGCCCGTAGGCCTCCCCCGCGGCCACTCCGTCGCCGCGGCGCAGGGCCGCGATCCCCTCGGCCACGTCGGCCGCCGAGTGGTCGTCCTCCAGGGCGCCGGCCGGCAGGACGTGCACCAGGCCGCCGTAGTCCAGCTCGACCAGTGAGCGCGGATGGAACTCCTCCAGCCAGCGCCCGACGTCCACCAGGCCGTCGATCAGCGGCCCTCCGTCCATGCTGTCCTTCAGCGCCCGCAGTCCGCGTGCCACCCGCCGCCGCGCCTCGACCATGGGCGTCCGGTAGCGCAGTACGGGAGCCCCGGTGGAACCCGCGTCGGCGGAACCCTTGTCGTACTCGCGCTCCTCGTCCGAGACCAGCACGAACCAGTTGATCGGCACCTGCCAGGTCGCCGTGCGGATCCACGGCCGGGCGTCGGGGTGGGCGGCCAGCCAGCGCTCGTAGTCCTCGGCGGCCTGGCGTCGCACGAACGGGGGCAGGAGCGCGTCCAGGACGGGCAGGGGAAACTCCTCGGCGAGTTCGCCCAGGGCCTGCCAGCCGCGCAGCCGGGTGCGCCAGGGGCAGACGCAGACCACTCCGTCGACCTCCAGCACGAACGCGTCGTCGCTCTCCCGCACCGGGACCGGGACCGGCGGGGTGGGCACGACGTCGGCCAGGGCCCGGCGGAGTTCGTCCTGGTAGGAGGGGAGGTCGGTGCGACGGGCGTACCGTGCCCAGTGGCCGCGCTCCGGCTCCGGGAAGGCGGCCAGTGGTTCGTACACGCGCAGATAGGTCGCGTAGGGCACGACCACCGAGGAGACCTTGGGCACGCCTGCTCCCTCCCCCGCGCACCGGCGCGAAAACCTGCGGGCCCGCTCACGCGCGCGCGGGGGGACGCGGACGCACGGGCAATCCAGGCAAATGGTCGCACGGTGACACCCCGGGAGTGACCACGGGAGCGTGATCCTGGACACGGCGCCGCTCTCGGGCACGGCAGGGCCTAATCTCGTGCTCACAGCCTCCGCGGGCTCCCCCATCGCCACAAGCGGCGGGGGAGTTTTCGGGATCTGCGTCCACCCGCCGCTACTTACTCAGGAGTCACCACCGTGACCGACGTATCTGACGGCGTCCTGCACACCCTGTTCCGTTCGGACCAGGGCGGTCACGAGCAAGTCGTGCTCTGCCAGGACCGTGCAAGTGGCCTCAAGGCCGTCATCGCCCTCCACTCCACCGCCCTGGGCCCCGCCCTCGGCGGTACGCGCTTCTACCCGTACGCGACCGAGGAGCAGGCCGTCGCCGACGCGCTGAACCTCGCCCGCGGGATGTCGTACAAGAACGCCCTGGCCGGTCTCGACCACGGCGGCGGCAAGGCAGTGATCATCGGGGATCCCGAGACGGTCAAGACCGAGGAGCTGCTGCTCGCCTACGGCCGGTTCGTCGCCTCACTGGGCGGCCGGTACGTCACCGCCTGTGACGTCGGCACCTACGTCGCGGACATGGACGTCGTGGCCCGCGAGTGCCGCTGGACCACGGGCCGCTCCCCGGAGAACGGCGGCGCGGGCGACTCCTCGGTGCTCACCTCCTTCGGTGTCTACCAGGGCATGCGGGCCGCCGCCCAGCACCTGTGGGGCGACCCCTCGCTGCGCGACCGCAGGGTCGGCATCGCGGGAGTCGGCAAGGTCGGCCACCACCTGGTGGAACACCTGCTCAAGGAGGGCGCGGAGGTCCTGGTCACCGACGTGCGCGAGGAGGCCGTGCGGCGGGTCCTGGACCGGCACCCGCGGGGCGTCACGGCCGTCGCCGACACCGAGGCGCTGATCCGGGCCGAGGGGCTGGACGTGTACGCCCCCTGCGCACTGGGTGGTGCGCTGAACGACGACAGCGTGCCGGTCCTGACCGCCAAGGTGGTCTGCGGCGCCGCCAACAACCAGCTCGCCCATCCGGGTGTGGAGAAGGACCTCGCCGACCGCGGGATCCTCTACGCGCCGGACTACGTGGTGAACGCCGGCGGCGTCATCCAGGTCGCCGACGAGCTGCACGGCTTCGACTTCGACCGGTGCAGGGCGAAGGCGGCGAAGATCTTCGACACCACGCTCGCAATCTTCGCACGTGCGAAGTACGACGGGATTCCGCCGGCCGCGGCAGCCGACCGGATCGCCGAGCAGCGGATGGCGGAGGCCCGCGCGGCGCGCTGAAACGGGCTGTGAACCGTAAACAGGACCGCAGACAGGAACGCCGATGCGGGGCGGGGGCGGGCCGACGGGCCCGCCCCCGCCCCGTCCGGACACTGTTCGTACGTTTGGCCGGTACCCGCGGCGGGGTACTTCGAGAGAACTCTCACTTCTCCCGGCGGGTCGGCCCTCGACAAGTGCTTGAAATCGCAGTTGACCTGCGAGAACAGGGTGCCGTAAGGGTCACGGAAGGGGGCACGTCATGCGGGCGACGTACCGTATGGGCGTGGGCTCAGGTACCGTGGGAGCCCTACGGACCGGCCTCTCCACGGAGAGTCCGTTCCGGACTATGAACGCGTGTCAAGACTCTGGGGCCGTCGAGCCCCGTCGTTGAGGGGGTCGAGCCATGGGGCGCGGCCGGGCCAAGGCCAAGCAGACAAAGGTCGCCCGCCAGCTGAAGTACAACAGCGGCGGGACGGACCTCGCACGTCTGGCCGAGGAGCTGGGTGCATCGCCTTCGAACACGTCACCGAATGTCAACGGTGACCCGGTCGAGGACGATGAGCAGGACGACCTGTACGCACGGTACGCCGACCTCTATGAGGACGACGACGAGGACGAGGACGGCCAGTCCTCTCCCCAACGTCGTGGCGCTTGACCTTGCACTGATTCATCAGCCCGGTCGGTGACTCCGGTCACCGACCGGGTTCTGTGCTGCCCGCACGCCCCGGGCACGCCCCGGGTTCCGGGCGCGGCCCGGTGGTACCGGGTCCACTGGCCCCGGTCCGCCGGCCCGCGCGGGGAGTCACCGTGCTCGGCCCGCCGCTCGGTGGGCTCGTCCTGCATCAGCTCGCGTAGTCACCCACCAGTGCCGCTCCCGTCGCGTGCTCGCCGCGGTCGGTGATCTCGCCGGCCACCCAGGCGTCCACACCGCGGTCGGCCAGCGTGGTCAGCGCCGCGTCCGTGGACTCCTCCGGCACGATCGCGATCATGCCGACGCCCATGTTGAGGGTGCGCTCCAGTTCCAGGCGCTCGACCGAGCCGGTCCGGCCGACGAGGTCGAAGACCGGGGCCGGGCTCCAGGTGGAGCGGTCCACGACCGCGTGCAGCCCGTCCGGGACGACGCGGGCCAGGTTGGCCGCGAGGCCTCCGCCGGTGACGTGGCTGAAGGCGTGCACCTCGGTGGTGCGGATCAGGGCCAGGCAGTCCAGCGAATAGATCCGGGTGGGCTCCAGGAGCTCCTCCCCGAGGGTGCGGCCCAGCTCGTCGATCCGGCTCTCCAGGGCGAGCCCGGCCTGGTTCAGCAGGACGTGCCGGACCAGCGAGTACCCGTTCGAGTGGAGCCCGGAGGCGGCCATGGCGACGACCCGGTCACCCTTGCGGATGCGGTCCGGGCCGAGCTGCCGGTCGGCCTCCACGACGCCCGTACCGGCCCCGGCGACGTCGAAGTCGTCCTCGCCCAGCAGGCCGGGGTGCTCGGCCGTCTCCCCGCCGACCAGGGCGCAGCCGGCCAGGACACAGCCTTCGGCGATGCCCTTGACGATGGCGGCGACCCGCTCGGGGTGGACCTTGCCGACACAGATGTAGTCGGTCATGAACAGCGGCTCTGCGCCGCACACCACGATGTCGTCCATCACCATGGCGACCAGGTCGTGCCCGATGGTGTCGTAGACGCCCATGCGGCGGGCGATGTCGACCTTGGTGCCGACGCCGTCCGTGGCGGAGGCGAGCAGGGGACGCTCGTACCTCTTCAGGGCGGAGGCGTCGAAGAGGCCGGCGAAACCGCCGAGGCCGCCGAGGACCTCGGGGCGCCGCGTCTTCTTCACCCACTCCTTCATCAGCTCGACCGCTCGGTCACCCGCGTCGATGTCGACGCCCGCGGTCCTGTACGACGCCGCCGCGTGGTCGGCGCCAGTGTTCTCAGACATGACTGGGAGAGCCTTCGTCTCGTTACGGCAGGGCAGGGCAGGGGGTTACGGGCGGCGGATCGCGTCGAGCGCGGCCGGCTCGGCCGTACCGGCGGCCAGCTCCGACTCCAGGAGCCGCTTGCCGAGGAGCTCCGGATCGGGCAGCTCCATCGGGTACTCGCCGTCGAAGCAGGCGCGGCACAGGTTCGGCTTGGCGATGGTCGTCGCCTCGATCATGCCGTCGAGGGAGATGTACGCCAGGGAGTCGGCGCCGAGCGAGGTGCCGATCTCGTCGGTGGACATGCCGTTGGCGATCAGCTCGGCGCGGGTCGCGAAGTCGATGCCGAAGAAGCACGGCCACTTCACCGGCGGCGAGGAGATCCGGATGTGGATCTCGGCGGCACCCGCCTCGCGGAGCATGCGGACCAGGGCTCGCTGGGTGTTGCCGCGCACGATCGAGTCGTCGACGACGACCAGGCGCTTGCCCTTGATGACGTCCTTGAGCGGATTCAGCTTCAGGCGGATGCCGAGCTGGCGGATGGTCTGCGAGGGCTGGATGAACGTACGGCCGACGTACGCGTTCTTCACCAGGCCGTTGCCGAAGGGGATGCCGGAGGCCTCCGCGTAGCCGATGGCGGCCGGGGTGCCGGACTCCGGGGTCGCTATCACCAGGTCGGCCTCGACGGGCGCCTCCCCGGCGAGGCGGCGGCCCATCTCGACGCGCGAGAGGTAGACGTTCCGGCCGGCGATGTCGGTGTCCGGGCGGGCCAGGTACACGTACTCGAAGACACAGCCCTTGGGCTTCGCTTCCGCGAACCGGGAAGAGCGCAGTCCGTTCTCGTCGATGGCGACGAACTCGCCGGGCTCGATCTCGCGGACGAAGCTGGCGCCGCAGATGTCGAGGGCGGCGGACTCGGAGGCGACGACCCAGCCGCGCTCGAGCCGACCGAGGACCAGCGGGCGGATCCCCTGCGGGTCGCGGGCGGCGTACAGCGTGTTCTCGTCCATGAAGACGAGGCTGAAGGCGCCCTTGACCTGCGGAAGGACCACGTGCGCGGCCTGCTCCACGGTCACCGGTTCGCCGTCGGCGGCACGCTGGCCGGCCAGCAGGGCGGTGATCAGGTCGGTGTCGTTGGTGGCCGCCACCTTCGGGGCGCGGCCGTTCTCCTTGGGCAGCTCGGCGACCAGCTCGGCGAGCTCCGCCGTGTTGACCAGGTTGCCGTTGTGGCCGAGCGCGATCGAGCCGTGCGCGGTGGCGCGGAACGTCGGCTGGGCGTTCTCCCACACGGAGGCGCCGGTGGTCGAGTAGCGGGCGTGACCGACCGCGATATGACCCTGGAGCGAACCGAGCGAGGTCTCGTCGAAGACCTGGGAGACCAGGCCCATGTCCTTGAAGACGAGGATCTGGGAGCCGTTGCTGACCGCGATACCCGCGGATTCCTGACCCCGATGCTGGAGGGCGTACAGCCCGAAATACGTGAGCTTGGCGACCTCTTCGCCCGGAGCCCAGACACCGAAGACGCCGCAGGCGTCCTGGGGGCCCTTCTCTCCGGGGAGCAGGTCGTGGTTGAGTCGTCCGTCACCACGTGGCACGGCACCGAGTGTAGGCGAGGTCGAGTGCTGGTCCGAATTGGGTGCACCACCTCAGCCCTGGGTCACGTGGCGGCGAAGAGTTCGACGGACGGACCGTTCTCGCTGGTCAGCGTCATGCTCCGGTGCTCGACCCGATAGTTGAGCGTGGTGTCGAAGAGCCGCAGCAGCCGCTTCTCGGTCTTCATGAGTGAGTCTTCGCACACCATTCGGGTCGTGGTGGGCGTGCCGACGGTGATATGGCCGTCGCGGACGGTGGCGTCGGCGTTCACCTTGTTGCAGCCGAGGCTTCCGGAGACGGTGCCCTCCTCCTCGTCGAAGGTGAGGTGGGCACGGCCCGCGGAGTCGGGGGAGACGATCTTCCACTTCGTGCCGTACAGGGGGGTGTCCGCGTTGCCCTCGCTGAGACGGACGGTGGTGCCGTTGTCGGCGGTGAGGGTCAGACGGTCGTCGTTCACCCGGACCTTCAGAGCACCGTCCTGGAGGGAGAGGGCGCGGGCGAGGGCACCTTCGAAGCTCCTGCGCGGCTCGTCGTCACAGGCCACCAGGGTGGTGCCGACGGCGAACCGGACCCGGTCCCCGTCGAAGTCGGTCTCACCGCGGAAGTGGTTGCAGGCGTACCGGCCGCTGGTCCGGCCGTCGTCCTCGACGGTGATGTGTGAGTCGACGGGGGCACGGAGGGTGGTGCCGTCCGTGGTGACGCTGTCGACGTTCCAGCGCATGCCGGTGAGGGACCGCTCCGCCGTGCCCGTCGTCGCACCGACCGCGCTCGCCCGCCCGGTGTCCGCTCCCGCGCCCGCCTGCTCACCGCCGCAGGCCGTCACGAAGGGGACGGAGAGGACGGCGGTGGCCGCCGCGAGAACGGTGTGCCGCTTGCGCCGGTTGTTCCTCTGTGTGTACATGCCGCTTCGACGGAGCCGGGGAACTTCCGGTTCCCCTCACGTCGGTCGTCGTCGCCTCACGTCATCAGCGGCAGGTACGGTCCGAGGTCCGCCCGCTCCCCGCTCGCGCTCACCTCGGCGTCGGCCACCGCGTCCTGCCAGGCCGTGCGCCCGGTGGCCAGCCGGATCCAGGTCAGCGGGTCGGTCTCGACGACGTTGGGCGGGGTGCCCCGGGTGTGCCGCGGCCCCGCCACGCACTGCACGACCGCGTACGGCGGGACGCGCACCTCCGTCGAGCCGCCGGGCGCCTTCGCGGCGAGCGTGTCGGCCAGCAGTCGGGTGCAGGCGGCGAGGGCCCGGCGGTCGTGGGGGACGTCGAGACCGGGCACGGCGGCGCCCAGGTCGTCGGCGTGGACGACGAGCTCGACGGTGCGGGTGACCAGGTAGTCGGTGAGGTTCATGGCCCCGGGGCGCACGGCGAGCACACGGGTGGGCGGGGCGGCGTCGAGGTCCCGGGTCAGCTCCTCCGCGGTGCGGGTGAACAGGGCGTCGAGGTCCGAGGTCGCCTCGGCGAGCGCCCGGGAGCGCTCGGCGACGGCACCGGCGTGGGCGGCGGTCGCGGCGGGGTAGTCCAGCAGCGTCAGCTCGGGCTTCGCCGGTTCGTCCCGCTCCAGGGCCCGGCTGACGCTCCCGACGGCCAGGGCGAGGTGCGCGAGCAGGTCCCGTACGGTCCAGTCGCCGAGGCGGGTGGGCAGGGCGAGGTGTCGCGCGTCCAGGGTGCGTACCGCCTGCCGTACGTTCCCGAACTGGGCCAGGACGGCGGTGCGGGTCTTGGCGTGGTCGTAGGAACGGGTGCGCTTCTTGGCCGGGGGCATGGGAGCAGCCTAGGAGGTGCGCCGCGAGGCCGGCGCGGGCGCCTCGGACGACCTCGCCGCCCCGGCCGGCCCCACGAACGACGGGGCCCCCGCCCGGCGGACCGGGCGGGGGCCCCGTACGGGAGACCCGTACGGCGAAGGCCTCGGATCAGGCCAGCAGGGCCGGGATCGTCTCCTCGTGGACCGTGCGCAGCTCCTCGAGGGTGAGCGCGAACTCGCCCTGGAGGTCCACCGTGTCCCCGTCGACGACTCCGATGCGGGTCGCCGGGAGGCCGCGCACACCGCACATGTCGGTGAAGCGGAGCTCCTCCGAACGCGGCACGGCGACGATCGCGCGGCCGGCCGACTCGGAGAACAGGAAGGTGAACGCGTCGAGCCCGTCCGGTACGACCAGGCGCGCGCCCTTGCCGCCGAGCAGCGCCGACTCGACCACGGCCTGGATCAGACCGCCGTCGGACAGGTCGTGCGCGGAGTCGATCATGCCGTCGCGGGAGGCGGAGATCAGGATCTCGCCGAGGAGGCGTTCGCGCTCCAGGTCGACCTCGGGCGGCAGGCCGCCGAGGTGGTCGTGGACGACCTGCGACCAGGCCGAGCCGCCGAACTCCTCACGGGTGTCGCCCAGGAGGTAGATCAGCTGTCCTTCCTCCTGGAAGGCGGCCGGCGTGCGCCGCGCCACGTCGTCGATCACACCGAGGACCGCGACCACCGGGGTGGGGTGGATGGCGGCCTCGCCGGTCTGGTTGTAGAGCGAGACGTTGCCGCCGGTGACCGGGGTGCCGAGCTGCAGACAGCCGTCGGCCAGACCGCGCACGGCCTCCGCGAACTGCCACATGACCGCGGGGTCCTCCGGCGAGCCGAAGTTCAGGCAGTCGGAGACGGCGAGCGGCTTGGCACCGGTCGTCGCCACGTTGCGGTAGGCCTCCGCCAGGGCCAGCTGCGCGCCCGTGTACGGGTCGAGCTTGGCGTACCGGCCGTTGCCGTCGGTGGCGATGGCGACGCCGAGGCCGGTCTTCTCGTCGACGCGGATCATGCCGGAGTCCTCGGGCTGGGCGAGGACCGTGTTGCCCTGCACGAAGTGGTCGTACTGCCGGGTGATCCACTCCTTGGAGGCCTGGTTGGGCGAGCCCACCAGCTTCAGGACCTGGTCCTTCAGCTCGTCGGACGTCTGCGGCCGGGGCAGCTTGTTCGCGTCGTCGGCCTGGAGCGCGTCCTGCCAGTCGGGGCGGGCGTAGGGGCGCTCGTAGACCGGGCCGTCGTGGGCGACGGTGCGCGGGTCGACGTCGACGATCTTGCCGCCGTGCCAGAAGATCTCCAGGCGGTCGCCGTCGGTCACCTCACCGATGACGGTGGCGATGACGTCCCACTTCTCGCAGATCTCGAGGAAGCGGTCGACCTTCTCCGGCTCGACGACCGCGCACATGCGCTCCTGCGACTCGCTCATGAGGATCTCCTCGGGCGAGAGCGTGGAGTCGCGCAGCGGTACGTCGTCGAGGACGACGCGCATGCCGCCGGAGCCGTTGGAGGCCAGCTCGGACGTGGCGCAGGACAGGCCGGCCGCGCCGAGGTCCTGGATGCCGACGACCAGCTTCTCCTGGAAGGCTTCCAGGGTGCACTCGATGAGGAGCTTCTCCTGGAAGGGGTCGCCGACCTGGACCGCCGGGCGCTTGGACGGCTTGGCGTCGTCGAAGGTCTCGGAGGCGAGGATCGAGGCGCCGCCGATGCCGTCGCCGCCGGTCCTGGCGCCGTACAGGATGACCTTGTTGCCGGGCCCGGAGGCCTTGGCGAGGTGGATGTCCTCGTGCCGCATGACGCCGATGGCACCGGCGTTGACCAGCGGGTTGCCCTGGTAGCAGGCGTCGAAGACGACCTCACCACCGATGTTGGGCAGGCCGAGGCAGTTGCCGTAGCCGCCGATGCCGGCGACGACGCCGGGCAGGACGCGCTTGGTGTCGGGGTGGTCGGCGGCGCCGAAGCGCAGCGGGTCCACGACCGCGACCGGGCGGGCGCCCATCGCGATGATGTCGCGGACGATGCCGCCCACCCCGGTGGCCGCGCCCTGGTAGGGCTCGACGTACGACGGGTGGTTGTGCGACTCGACCTTGAAGGTGACCGCGTAGCCCTGACCGACGTCGACGACACCGGCGTTCTCGCCGATGCCGACGAGCATCGCGTCGGACTCGGGGGCCTTCTCGCCGAACTGGCGGAGGTGGACCTTGGAGGACTTGTACGAGCAGTGCTCGGACCACATCACCGAGTACATGGCGAGTTCGGCGCCGGTCGGGCGGCGGCCGAGGATCTCCACCACCCGCTCGTACTCGTCCTTCTTGAGGCCGAGTTCGGCCCAGGGCAGCTCGACGTCGGGGGTCTTCGCCGCGTGCTCGACCGTGTCCAGAGGCGTCCGGCTCATGCGTTGACCAGCTTCTTGAGGATCGAGGTGAAGAACGGGAGGCCGTCGGTGCGACCGGTGCCGATCAGTGACTCGACGGCGTGCTCGGGGTGCGGCATCAGACCGACGACGTTGCCCGCCGCGTTGGTGATGCCGGCGATGTCGTTGAGCGAGCCGTTGGGGTTGAAGTCGAGGTACCGGAAGGCGACGCGGCCCTCGGCCTCCAGCTCGTCCAGCGTGTACTGGTCGGCGACGTAGCGGCCGTCCATGTTCTTCAGCGGGATGTGGATCTCCTGGCCGGCCGTGTAGTCGGTGGTCCAGGCGGTCTCGGCGTTCTCCACCCGCAGCTTCTGGTCACGGCAGATGAAGTGCAGGTGGTCGTTGCCCAGCATGCCGCCGGGGAGCAGGTGCGCCTCGGTGAGGATCTGGAAACCGTTGCAGATGCCGAGGACCGGCAGTCCCGCCTTCGCCTGCTCGATGACGGTGTCCATCACCGGTGAGAAACGGGCGATGGCCCCGGCGCGCAGGTAGTCGCCGTAGGAGAATCCGCCGCACAGCACGACCGCGTCGACCTGCTTGAGGTCCTTGTCCTTGTGCCAGAGCGCCACGGGTTCGGCGCCCGCGAGCCGGATCGCGCGCTGCGAGTCCCGGTCGTCGAGACTGCCGGGGAAAGTGACGACGCCAATACGAGCGGTCACTTCACGGCCTCCGAGACTTCCTCGACCCTGACGGTGAAGTCCTCGATCACGGTGTTGGCGAGGAAGGATTCCGCAAGATCATGAATGCGGGCGAGCGCGGCCTCGTCGACCGGCCCGTCAACTTCCAGTTCGAATCGCTTTCCCTGACGGACGTCCGAGATCCCCTCGAAACCCAGCCGCGGCAGTGCGCGCTGCACCGCCTGGCCCTGGGGGTCGAGGATCTCCGGCTTGAGCATGACGTCGACTACGACGCGTGCCACTGGCACTCCCGGTGTGTGGTGCTGAGCAGGTCCCTTCAGACTACCCGCACAAAATTTCTACGCGAGTAGAGTTGGAGGAATCTACGTGACACCGATCACGATTCGGCGTCGCGGGGAGGAGCCAGGGAAAAGATCCGGGAAAGATCCGCGATCCGTCACGTATCGCTATTGCGCCCCGGACACGCGGGCAGATTTAGTCGAGCTTCACAATGCATTGCCGAGCACTGTACAAATGAATTGTCATTAGCAGGTGGTTTGCCCGTTTACAGGCGGACGCCGACATCTCCGCGACACCCGGGGCGTCATCACCGACGTCGACACAGAGGCGTCGCACGAAGGGACCGATTATTCGTGGCGCAGAAGGTCGTGGTCACTCTCTTTGACGACATCGACGGCTCGGAAGCGGCGGAAACGATCGCCTTCGGACTCGACGGCAAGTCGTACGAGATCGATCTGAACGAAGCCAACGCCGACGGCCTGCGGAGGGCGCTCGCGCCCTACGTACAGGCCGGCCGCAAGCGCTCCCGCTCGGGCCGGACGTACCGGCAGACGGAGGTCGCCCCCGATCCGGCGGCCGTGCGCGCCTGGGCGCTGTCGAACCAGATGGACGTCCCCGCGCGCGGACGGATCCCCAAGCGGATCTACGAGGCGTTCGCCGCGGCGCGGTGAGGCCGGCGCGGCGGGACGGGTGTGACGGGGCGCGCGGTGCGGCGGGGTGCGTCCCGGCCGTCCGGGCTCCGGTCGTCCGCGCCTCGGTCATCTGCGCCTCGGTCGTCCTGGCTCCGGCCATCCGGCCCCCGTGGCAGCCGACTTGCACAACACCCCCGTTGATCAGCTAGAGTCTGGAGCACGCCGCGAGGCCAGGCCGAAAGGTCCGGCTCACGGAGTACATGCGGGTGTAGTTCAGTAGTAGAACATCCCCCTTCCAGGGGGAAGGCGCAGTGTGCAATTCCTGTCACCCGCTCTGCGTAGCCGTACCGATCGGTGCATTCGATCAGGTAGGCTGGTGCTCGCACCGACCGGTGAAAGCCGGTCGGAGGCAATGCGGACGTAGCTCAGCTGGTAGAGCGCAACCTTGCCAAGGTTGAGGTCGCGAGTTCGAACCTCGTCGTCCGCTCGGGAATCAGACCCCGGTCCATCGGACCGGGGTCTTTTCGTGTCGCCGTGACCCTCCCGGTGCCCGTGCGGGACGACCCGGCACCGTTCTGACATTTGTCACGCCCAGTGATGACAGCCCGCACGGCTGCCCGGCCGATTGATCCTGAATGATCGAAGCATGCGAGGAAACGAACATGAACACGTGATCGAGGTCACTGACCTGCGCCGTGTGTACAAGGGCGGGTTCGAGGCCGTACGGGGGATCGGCTTCTCCGTACGGCGCGGGGAGGTCTTCGCACTGCTGGGCACCAACGGCGCGGGCAAGACCTCCACCGTCGAACTGCTGGAGGGCCTCGCGGTGCCGACCGGCGGACAGGTCAGGATCTTCGGTCACGACCCGTACACCGACCGCGCCGCGGTACGGCCCCGCACCGGCGTGATGCTCCAGGAAGGCGGCTTCCCCTCCGACCTGACCGTCATGGAGACCGCGCGGATGTGGGCCGGCTCCGTCAGCGGGGCCCGTCCGCCGCAGGAGGTGCTGTCGCTGGTCGGACTGGCCGGGAAGGACGACGTACGGGTCAAGCAGTTGTCCGGGGGTGAGCGGCGCCGCCTCGACCTGGCCCTCGCGCTGCTCGGGGACCCCGAGGTGCTGTTCCTCGACGAGCCGACGACCGGCCTGGACGCCGAAGGGCGCCGCGACACCTGGCGCTTGGTGCGGGCCCTGCGCGACAACGGCACGACCGTGCTGCTGACCACCCACTACCTCGAGGAGGCCGAGGCACTGGCCGACCGCCTCGCGATCATGCACAAGGGGCGCGTCGCCACCACCGGCACCCCCGCCGAGGTGACCGCCGCGCAGCCGTCGCGGATCACTTTCGAACTGCCCCCCGGCTACTTCCCCGGTGACCTGCCGCCGCTCGACGACCTGGGCGTGACCGGGCACGAACTGGACGGACGGATCATCCGGCTGCACACCCGTGAGCTGCAACGGGCGGCCACGAGCCTGCTGGTGTGGGCGGAGCGGGCCGGTGTGGAACTGAAGGGACTGGATGTGCGCTCGGCGTCACTGGAGGAGGCGTTCCTGGGCATAGCCCGGGAAGCCTCCGCACGCGAAACCCTCGAGCAGGGGGAGAGCACCATCACGGGAAAGGAGTACGCGGCATGAGCGGGACGGTCAGCACGACCAAGGGGTCGACCGGGGGAACGGCCGAGGCCGTGAGCGGCGGGAACACCGCGGCCAGCACCCCCGTGGGACGCATGCGGGCCCTCGCCCGAGCCGAGTTGACGCTGTTCGGACGCAGCAGGGGCACGCTCTTCGCCGCGCTCTTGGTGCCGCTGGTGCTTCCGCTCAGCCTGTACTCGGCGGCCGACGGGATGGACCTCGACAAGGCGGGTCTCAGTCTCGGCGCGGTGATCCTGCCCGGCGCGATCGGCTTCTCCCTGCTGTTCGCCGTCTACACGTCGCTCGTCAGCGTCTTCGTCACCCGCCGCGAGGAACTGGTGCTGAAGCGGCTGCGCACCGGGGAGCTGCGGGACGCCGAGATCCTGTGCGGGGCCTCGCTCCCGGCCGTCGTCACCGGGCTGGTGCAGTCGCTGCTGCTGGCGGGGGGCTGCGCACTGGTCCTGGACGTGGCCGCGTCGCAGGCCGTCCACCTGTCCCTGCTGGGGCTGCTGCTGGGCCTGGGACTGTGCGCGACGCTCGCCGCCGTCACCGCGGGCTTCACCCGGACCACCGAGAGCGCGCAGGTCACCGCGATGCCGGTGATCATGGTGTCGATGCTCGGCTCCGGGATGACGGTCCCGCTGGAGGTGCTGCCCGACCGGCTGGCCTCCTTCTGCGAACTGCTGCCCCTCACCCCCGTCATGACCCTGCTGCGCGGCGGCTTCACCGGAGACCTGTCCGGCTCCGAGACGCTGTTCGCCGTGGCGACCGGCGCGGCCTGGGCGCTGCTGGCGGTGTTCGCCGTCCGCCGGTGGTTCCGCTGGGAACCGAGGCGCTGACATGCCGACGGCGGGAGGCGGGGACACGAGCAGGCCGGGTGGCTGGTGGGGGAGCAAGAGCACCCCGGCGAAGGTGGAGACGTACACCCGGTGGTCGTTCCACTCCTTCGCGTTGGCCGAGTTCGTGGCGGTCGGCGGGCCGATGATCGGGCGGTTCGGGCACCTCGGGCCGAGGCTCGCTGTTCCGCTGCTGCTCGTGATCGCCGTGCACTGCGCGCTGTGCGTCGTGACCGCCTCGCGGGCGCTGGACTGGCTGCGCGGGCCGCGGGAGCAGCCCCTCCGGCTGCTGTGGGCGCTCGGTGTCGTCTCCGCGGTCGTCACGGTGACGGCCGTGGCGATCGCCGAGCACGGGCCGGCCGACCGGGACGTCGCCGAACCGGTGGCCGGGATCCTGATGCTCGTCCCGTCCTTCGGCGCCGGGATCGTCGCGCTCGGGGTGCGCAGCCGACCGCGGGCGTTCGGCTGGGTGGTGGGCTTCGCGGTGGGCACGGGAGTGGTGTCACTGCTCTTCGGCATGCCCGCCCCGGCCGCGCTGCTCTTCTCGGTGGCGATGCTGTTCGGCGGCGGGTTCATGGCCTTCGCCTCGGTGATCTCGGTCTGGCTGCTCAACGTCGTGTACGAACTCGACGAGGCCCGGGAGACCCGTACCCGGCTCGCCGTCGTGGAGGAGCGGCTGCGGTTCGGGCGGGATCTGCACGACGTCATGGGCCGCAACCTCGCCGTGATCGCCCTGAAGAGCGAGCTGGCCGTCCAGCTGGCCCAGCGGGAGCGGCCGGAGGCGGTGACGCAGATGGTCGAGGTGCAGCGGCTGGCGCACGAGGCGCAGCGGGAGGTGCGCGAGGTCGTCCGCGGCTACCGCGAGGCCGACCTGGGCAGCGAACTCGCGGGTGCCAAGGGCGTCCTGGACGCGGCCGGCATCGACTGCACGGTCACCGGCCCGACGACCGGGCTCCCGGCACAGGTGCAGTCCGCGCTGGGCTGGGTCGTACGGGAAGCGGTGACCAACGTGCTGCGGCACGGGAACGCACGGTGGTGCGCGGTGGGGATACGGGTGCTGAAGGGGCGGACGGTACTGACGGTGGAGAACGACGGTGCACCGGAGAACGGCGGCCCGGGCCGGGGGGCCGGGCTGGTCGGGCTGCGTGAGCGGCTGGCCGAGATCGGGGGGACCCTGCGGGCCGGCCCGGCCGGGGACGGGCGGTTCCTGCTGACGGCCGAGGTCCCGTCGCCGTCGGCCGCCGGTTGGGAAACGTTCCCCTCGGGGGAGTCCACCGCCTCGTCCGCGCCCCGCACGAGTGTGAGCGAGGTCATGCCGTGACGACACCCCGGCCCGCGCACCCCGTCCGGCTGCTGCTCGCCGACGACGAGCATCTGATCCGGGGCGCGCTCGCCGCGCTGCTGTCCCTGGAGGACGACCTCCTGGTCGTCGCCGAGGCGGCCTCCGGTCCGGAGGCGCTGGCGATGGCTCGGGCGCACGTCCCCGATGTCGCCGTACTGGACCTGCAGATGCCCGGTGCCGACGGCGTGAACGTCGCCACATCGCTGCGGGCGGAACTCCCCGGCTGCCGGGTGCTGATCGTGACCAGCCACGGGCGGCCCGGGCACCTGAAGCGGGCGCTCGCGGCGGGTGTGCGCGGCTTCGTCCCCAAGACCGTCAGCGCACAGCGCCTCGCGGAGATCATCCGCGCGGTGCACGAGGGAAACCGTTACGTGGATCCCGAGTTGGCCGCCGACGCGATCGCCGCGGGGGACTCGCCGCTGACCGCGCGCGAGGCCGAGGTGCTGGAACTCGCGGCCGACGGGGCGCCCGTGGCGGAGATCGCGGAGCGGGCCGCGCTGTCCCAGGGAACCGTGCGCAACTATCTGTCGTCGGCCGCGTCGAAACTCGGTGCGGAGAACCGTCACGCCGCGGTACGCCTCGCCCGCGAGCGAGGTTGGGTATAGTTGGCCTCGCGCCACGGCGCAACGCGGACGTAGCTCAGCTGGTAGAGCGCAACCTTGCCAAGGTTGAGGTCGCGAGTTCGAACCTCGTCGTCCGCTCCGCACCAAGGCCCCGGTCATCGACCGGGGCCTTCGCCGTTGCCTCAGCTCCAGCTCATGCCGGTCAAACGCTCGTACGCCTCCACGTACTTCGCCCGGGTCGCGTCGACGACGCGCTGCGGCAGCGCCGGCGGGGGCTGCTCGCTCGCGCGGTCCCAGCCCGACTCGGCGGAGGTCAGCCAGTCCCGCACGTACTGCTTGTCGTACGACGGCTGCGCGTGGCCCGGCTCCCACTGATCGGCCGGCCAGAAGCGGGAGGAGTCCGGGGTGAGCACCTCGTCCGCGACGACCAGGGTGTCGCCGTCGAAGCCGAACTCGAACTTGGTGTCCGCGAGGATGATCCCCCGGTCGCGGGCGATGTCCCGGGCACGGGTGTACGCGGCGAGGGTGGCCTGCCGCAGCTGCGCCGCGGTGTCGGCGCCGACCTGGCGGGCGACCTCCTCGTAGGAGACGTTCTCGTCGTGCTCGCCGACGGCGGCCTTGGTGGCCGGGGTGAAGATCGGGGCCGGCAGTTCCGATCCGTCCACCAGGCCCTCGGGCAGGGCGAGGCCGCAGACCGTACGGGACTCCCGGTACTCGGCGAGGCCCGAACCGGTGAGGTAGCCACGGGCCACGCACTCCACGGGGGCCATCCGCAGGGACTTGCAGACGAGCGTGCGGCCCGCCCAGTCGGCGGGGGCGCCCGCGGGGAGTTCGGTGCTCAGGACGTGGTGCGGGACCAGGTCGGCGAGCTGGTCGAACCACCAGAGGGAGAGCTGGGTGAGGACCCTGCCCTTGTCCGGGATCTCGGTCGGCAGCACCCAGTCGTAGGCGGAGATGCGGTCACTGGCGACCATGACGAGGTCGCCGGCCTCGTTCCGGTACAGCTCGCGCACCTTTCCGGTGTGCAGATGCACCAGGCCCGGAACCTGGATCGGCTCGGGCTTCTCGACGAATCCGGACACGGTTCCTCCGCGTGGCTCGGGACAGCAGGACACCCGCGGGGCTCGCTCCGCTCGCGCGGGGTGGCGGTGGGAGACGGCGGGACAGTGACGCCAATTGTCCCGTACGGACAGCCGCCCCCGCCGCTCGGGGCAGCCGCGGGGGCCCACGGGCCGGAGCCGGTCAGGTCAGGTCAGTCGTGTTTGCAGATGCGGTCGAGGAGGTTGGCCGTGGCGCGCTGGACGCGGGGGTCGCTCCGGCCGGGGCCGTCCAGGGCCGGGGACCAGGCGAGCGTCCCCGACGCGAAGACCCACGCGCCGGAGGGCGCCCGGTAGAGGGAGGTCTCCTGGTGCCGTCCGCCGTCCGCCCGGTCGGTGTACGGGGAGTGCGCGAGCAGGACCCGCTCCTCGTGCTCGGGCAGCGGGGTGCGCGGGAAGTAACGGTCGGCCCCGACCGCGACCAGCCCCTCGATCCCGTCGCCCTCGGACGCCCCCGTCCCCTCCCACAGCCAGTGGTCGGCGTTGCGCACGATCAGCGGATGCGGTGCGGGGACCTGACCTGCGTACTGGATGCCGAGCAGCTGCTGCTCCGCGCGGTCCGACTCCCGCCACAGCGACGGTCTGCCCGGAGTCCTGCGTTCCGGCGCTCGGCGTTCCGGGGCCCGGCGTCTGCGGCGGGTCAGCAGACGGTCGGGGGCTCCGGACGGGGAGGGGGCGAGCTCCACCTGCCCGTACATCGTGCGGGCGGAGAGGAAGACGAGGGAGGTGCCGTACTCGCGGGCGTGTTCCACGGTGTCGCGCATGGCCCGGGACCAGTACACGTCGGGGCCGGGGAAGACCATCCCCCGGTAGCGGGTGGGATCGACCCGGCCGGCGTGCAGGTCGCCGGCGCCGGCGTAGGCGAGGTCGTAGCCGTAGCGTTCGGCCCAGCGGATGACGTCGTAGGTGTGACCGCCGTACGGCGGCAGGCCGGTGCCCTCGTACGGGCGGTCGAAGGAGACGGTGGTCGCCGCCGCGCCGGCCTCGTCGAACGGCTCCCCGTCCTCGTCCCACGGGTAGCGGTTGTGGGCCTGCCAGGTGATGTCGGGCAGCACCAGGAGCAGGTCCGCCGGGCGGTCGTCGCGCACCGTGAAGGGGATGTGGGACCGGTGGCGGCCGTCGGCGGTGGTCAGGACGGCCACGTAGGCGCCGACGCTCCAGTCCGACGGGACCCGCAGCCGCCAGGACAGCCACCAGTGGTGGCAGGAGACCGTACGGTCGGCGGTGAGCGGCGGCGGCTGCACGATGCCTGCCAGGCGGGGGCAGGACGTGATGCGGGCGGTGCGCCGCCCGTCGTGGTGGCCGACGCGGTGGACGTCGATGCCGAACTCCTGGGGCGGGTCGACGGAGACGTGGAAGTCGATCGTCCCGCCGGGTGCCACCCCGCCGGTGGAACTGAACCCCTCGATCCGGCGGCGGCCCTGCTCCGGTCCCATGGTCGCTCCCCTCCCCCCCGCCCCGTCGGCCCCCTTGCCGGCGGTCGGCAATGCGCTTGTCGTGTGCCGCAAGCCCTGGTCACGGAGCGCGAACAGGCCAAGCACATCACATGGGGCACATATTCCGTCACCCTTCGTCGCGAATCGGTCAAAAGCGGAAGCCGGAACTCCGGGTGATGGGCGGGAGTTGTGGGGGGGTCGGTTCAGACGAGCCGTACGGGCTTCTCCGGGCGTATGCCCTGCCGGGTCAGCCACAGGCGCAGGGCCACGGGATCGCCGTCCTCGATCAGCGTCATGACCTGGGCGGGGAGGTCCGTGACACGTACGCCGCCGATGAGGAGGGCCGGGCCGTCGAGCCAGTCGAGCCCGGGGGTCGCGCCCGCGGTGTCCATGGCCGCGCAGCAGACCATCGCCATGATGTGGTCGGCGAGCAGTTCGCGGCCGGTGCGCGGGGGCTGGAGGGGGAGCAGGGGCAGCGCCCTGTCGTCCCAGAGGGAAGCGGGGTCGGCCGGTGCGGGGGGAACGGTCGGGGCGCTCCCGGCCGAGGTGAGTGCGGAGGCGGGTATGGACGCGGCCGCGGCCCGCTCGGTGGCCGCGGCGCCCTCACGGGCCACTTCGGCACTGATCCGGGCGGCCAGGGCGGCACTGCGCGGGGTGGTTCCGGCGAGGTCCTCGTCGTAGTCGACGGCGTCGGCGTCGGCGTCGGTGTCTTCGGGTCCCGCGTGTACGGGCGGTTCCGCGCGCGGGACCGGCACCGGGTCCGTCAGGTGGTCGAGGACGCGGGAGAGGGTCGGGCCGGCGGACCCCAGGCCCTCCCCACCGTCGACGGGGCGTACGCCGAGGGCGTCCAGAACGCGGTGGAGCCGGGCCGCGTCCGCACGCCATTTGCGGTCGACGACCTCCTCCGGGTAGTCGCCCCAGCGGACGGGCGACCACTCGGGCCCGCTCCCGGCGGGACCGCCGTGGAAGAGGCGGGCGGCGAGGAGGGAGGTGGCCTCGTCCACCGCGCCGGGCTCTTCGAGCAGGTCGCAGGCGGGACGCTCACCGAGGCGGGAGGCGAACCCCTCGGCCAGCCGGTCCCGGCGGGACAGCTCGGTGAGCGCGGCCACCACCCCGGCGTTGAGCCGGGAGGGCCAGCGGCCCATCCGCCAGGCGGGCAGCGCCACCCGGGTGAGCAGCCGGTCCCAGCCCGCGTAGGCCAGCCCCACCTGTTCCTGGGCGACGATCCTCAGCCCGTAGTCCACGGCCTGGGCGCGATCGGCCGCCGCCGCGGCGACCCCGCGCTCCATCTCGGCGGTGTGCACCCGGCAGCCGCGCAACAACGACCGCGCGATCCAGCCGACGCCCGCGAACACCGCCCGGAACACCGGCCCGCGCCGAGGCTCCGAGGTCACGGCCACCGCCGCGTCGAGACCCCGGACGAAGCGCCGGGCGGCGGCTATGTCCGGGTGCGCCGAGGGCCCCGTACCGGCGACGACCGGGGCGAGGACCGCGCGCAACTCGCCGACCCGCATCCACCACAGGAACGGGGAGCCGATCACCAGCACGGGCGCGGCGACGGTCGTCCGGCGGTGCGGAAGCCGGCCCGAGCCCGCTACGTCGCCGTGTTCCTCCACGGGCGGGGGGCCGTGCGCCGGGTGGGTGCGGTCCTCCAGCCAGCTGTCGCAGTCCGGGGTGAGCGCTATCGCGGACGGAACGGGAACGTCGAGCCGGTCGGCGAGGTCGCGCACCATCCGGTACAGGTCCGGGGCCGCCCCCTCGGCGATCGGGACCGTCGGGCTCACGGCGGGCCGGGCACGGGCGACGACCAGGGCGACTCCGGCGGCGGCGAGCAGGACCAGCACCGCGAGCGGCGTGAGCGTCCAGCGGACGACGTCCCAGCCGGTGCCGACGAAATGGCCGGTGGAGCCGCCGACGAGCAGGATCACGGCGACGGCCGCGGGCAGCAGGGCGACGGCCAGTGCCCTGCTGCGCAGGCGGAGTACCGCGAGCGCCCGTGAACGCGCCGACTGCGCGCCCGCGTCCCTGCCCATGCCACCTCCGCTCGTGCTCATGCCCCTGCCTCACCCCCTCCCGACGGTCCTGACGCTCTCCCGGCGTTGCCCACTCCCCCACTGTGACACCCGTCACTGACATCGCAATGCCGGTGAGCCAAGTGCCGGAGCGTGCCGGAACACTTGCGCGGCACCCTAGTTGGGGCCCCGGCCCTCGTCAGCCGGATGGCGCATCGGTCACTCGATGGAATGGCTCAGGGCAAAGGTGAGTGACGGACGGCAAAGTTCGGGCCCCGGATCCTGAGGCGGATCGGGGCCCGTGGGGTTCATCGGTGTCCGCGAGGGCTCATGCGCCCTTGGCCGCCTCCGCCGCGATGTCCGTGCGGTACTGGGAGCCGTCGAGGCGGATGCGGGAGACCGCGCGGTAGGCACGGTCGCGGGCCTCGGTGAGATCCGCGCCGGTCGCCGTGACGGACAGCACCCGGCCGCCCGCGCTGACGGTCTCGTCGCCCACCTGCTCCGTCCCCGCGTGCAGCACGTACGCGTGCGGGGCGTCCTGGGCGACGACCTCGTCCAGGCCGGTGATCGGGTCGCCGGTGCGCGGGGGGCCGGGGTAGTTGTGCGAGGCGACGACGACCGTGACGGCGGCGTCGTCGCTCCAGCGCAGCGGCTCCAGGTCGGCGAGGTTGCCGGTGGCGGCGGCCATCAGCAGCCCGGCCAGCGGGGTCTTCAGACGGGCCAGCACGACCTGCGTCTCGGGGTCGCCGAACCGGGCGTTGAACTCGATCACGCGCACACCGCGCGAGGTGATCGCGAGACCGGCGTAGAGCAGGCCGGAGAAGGGGGTACCGCGCCGCCTCAACTCGTCGACGGTCGGCTGCAGGACCGACCGCGTGACCTCGTCGACCAGCTTCGGATCGGCCCACGGCAGCGGGGAGTACGCCCCCATGCCGCCGGTGTTGGGGCCCGCGTCGCCGTCCAGCGCGCGCTTGAAGTCCTGGGCGGGCTGGAGGGGCAGCACGGTCTCGCCGTCGGTCACGGCGAAGAGGGAGACCTCGGGGCCGTCCAGGTACTCCTCGATGACCACCTGCCGACAGGCGTCGGCGTGCGCCCTGGCCACCTCGATGTCATCGGTGACGACCACGCCCTTGCCGGCGGCGAGCCCGTCGTCCTTGACGACGTGGGGAGCGCCGAAGGCGTCGAGGGCGGCGGCGGCCTCGGCGGGGGTGGTGCACACGTACGACCGCGCCGTGGGCACGCCCGCACCCGCCATGACGTCCTTCGCGAAGGCCTTGGAGCCCTCGAGCCGCGCGGCCTCCTTGGAGGGGCCGAAGGCGGCGATGCCCGCTTCGCGCACGGCGTCGGCGACACCGGCGACGAGGGGGGCCTCCGGGCCGACCACCACGAGGTCCACGTCGAGCCGTGCGGCCAGCGCGGACACGGCCGCGCCGTCCAGGGCGTCGACCTGGTGCAGCTCGGCCACCTCGGCGATACCGGCGTTGCCGGGGGCGCAGTGGAGCGCGGTGACGTCGGGATCGAGGGACAGAGAACGGCACAGGGCGTGTTCGCGGGCACCGCTGCCGATGACGAGGACCTTCACGGGGTCAGCCTAACGGGACCGGCGGCGTTCGCCTTGTGCGGGCTTCCGAAGGACCGGGGCGGACGGGTTCGTGTGTTCCTCCAATCCGCCCGGCCGCTCCGCTCGTTCGGGTCCACTCGTTCGTGCCTACTCGTTCATGAGCTCCTCGATCACGGTCGCACCCAGCTCCCGGACGATCAGCTCCTGGCCGGAGAGGGCGGACTCGTCCAGGTCGGGGTCGTCCTCCTCGGGGACGTCGTCCTCGGGGGAGACGGGGGGTGGTGGTTCCGGAGCGGAGGGCCGGGGCGCCGGCGCCGGAGCGGGCACGGGGGGCGCCTGCTGTGTGGAGGCATACCCAGACGGACCGGACGGACCGGACGGGCCGGACGCCCCCGACGGCTGGGCGACCCCGGAGCGTTGACCGGCGCCGACACCCCCGTGACCACCGCCACCACCGCCCGTACTGCCGCCACCACCGGCGCCGTAGCCCCCGGCGCTCCCCCCGCTCCGGCCCCCGCCGGGGGCCGGAACCGCCGCGCCGCCCCCGGACGGGTCGACGACGGCCTCGATCTTCCACTGCACGTTGAACTGCTCACCCAGGGCCTGCCGCAGCACGTCCTCGCTGCCGCTGCTCAGGAAGTTGTCCCGCGCGCCGGAGTTCACGAAGCCGATCTGGAGGGTCGTACCGTCGAAACCGGTCACCTGGGCGTTCTGGCTGAGCAGGATCCAGGTGAACCGACGGCGGTTCTTGACCACCTCGAGGATGTTCGGCCAGAGCGCGCGGGGATCGAGCCCGCCGCCGCCCCCGGAGGGCCCTGGGCCCACCGGGGATGCCTGGGGCGCGGGGGTGGGGGCGGGAGCACCTGGAGCGGCGGCCTGGGGCCGCCCGCCGCCCGCCGCCGCGGCCGTCGGCCAGCCGCCGGGCCGGCGGCCGCCTCCGGCGGAGGCCGCGGTGGGCCAGGCCCCCGGGGCGGGCGCACCGGGCGCGGACTCGCTCGGCCCCGCAGCGGGCGGGGCCGCCGGAGCCGCCGAAACCGCAGCCGGGGGCTGAACGGGAGCCGGAACCGGAGGCGCGGCAACCGGAGGCACCGGAGCCGGAGGCTGCACCGGCGAGGACGAGAGCGAGGGCGGGACCTGCCCCCGAGCCGCGGCCCGAGCCGCGGCCGGACCGCCCCCCGGCGGCACCGGGGCGCCCTCGGCTCCCCCGTGGGCACCGCCCCCCGGCACGTACCCCATGGTCGGCATGCCGGCGGCGGGACCGCCCGCCGAGAAGTTCACGCCCCGCTCGATCCGGTCCAGGCGGGCCATGACCGACCGCTCGTCGCCGTACGCGGCGGGCAGCAGCACGCGGGCGCAGATCAGCTCGAGCTGGAGCCGGGGCGAGGTGGCGCCCCGCATCTCGGTGAGCCCCTCGTTGACGAGGTCGGCGGCGCGGCTGAGCTCGGCGGCGCCGAAGACACCGGCCTGGGCCTGCATCCGCTCGACGACATCGGCGGGGACGTCGATGAGCCCCTTCTCTGCGGCATCCGGGACCGCGGCGAGGATCACCAGGTCACGAAGGCGCTCGAGCAGGTCGGCGACGAACCTCCGGGGGTCGTTGCCGCCCTCGATCACGCGGTCGACGACCTCGAAGGCCGCCGCGCCGTCGCCCGTCGCGAACGCCTCGACCACGGAGTCGAGCAGCGAGCCGTCGGTGTACCCGAGCAGGGAGGTGGCCATGGCGTACGTCACACCGTCGGGCCCGGCGCCGGCGAGCAACTGGTCCATGACGGACATGGAGTCACGCACGGATCCGGCACCGGCCCGCACGACGAGCGGCAGCACACCGTCCTCGACGGGGCTGCTCTCCTTGTCGCACACCTCGCCGAGGTAGTCCCGGAGGACCCCGGGCGGCACCAGCCGGAACGGGTAGTGGTGCGTACGCGACCGGATCGTCCCGATGACCTTCTCGGGTTCGGTGGTCGCGAAGATGAACTTCAGGTGCTCCGGGGGCTCCTCGACGACCTTGAGCAGGGCGTTGAAGCCCTGCGGGGAGACCATGTGGGCCTCGTCGATGATGTAGATCTTGTACCGGCTGTGGGCGGGCCCGAAGAACGCCTTCTCGCGCAGGTCACGGGCGTCGTCCACACCACCGTGGGACGCGGCGTCGATCTCGATGACGTCGATCGAGCCCGGCCCGTTGCGCGCGAGGTCCTGACAGGACCGGCACTCGCCGCACGGCGTCGGTGTGGGGCCCTCCTCGCAGTTCAGGCACCGGGCCAGGATGCGCGCGCTGGTCGTCTTGCCGCAGCCTCGCGGACCGCTGAACAGGTACGCGTGATTGACCCGGTTGTTCCGCAGCGCCTGCTGCAGCGGATCGGTGACATGTTCCTGCCCGATGACCTCGGCGAACGACTCCGGGCGATAGCGGCGGTACAGCGCGAGAGACGACACACCTACGAGGTTATAGGCGCCCACCGACATCGGGCCCCGCCCTCGGGTGCCCCGCGCGTACGGGGCCGGAAACGCGAACGCCCCCCACGCACCCGCCAGAGCCGACCTACCCTTGCTGCCTTCCGGCCCTGGGGGAGTTCAGTCAGATAGCGCCGCGTGAGGGGCTGCGCAAAGGCTACCTCATGTCGCGGGGAGGGAACGAGTTCGCGAGCACTGCCCTCGGTCATGTAATGTTCCTGCCGGAGGATTCGCCTAGTGGCCTAGGGCGCACGCTTGGAAAGCGTGTTGGGGGCAACCCCTCACGAGTTCGAATCTCGTATCCTCCGCCAGTGCCTCACCGGGCACGATGTCGAAGGGCCCCACCGTTC